>DATNLP010000020.1:0-20746 GCA_035602795.1 Acidimicrobiales bacterium
TTCGTCGCGGGTACAAGTGCATCTTCGTCTGTCCGGACAAGGTGGCTGCCGACAAGATCGCCCTACTGCGCGCCTACGGCGCCGAAGTCATCGTCTGCCCGACCTCGGTGCCGCCAGAACACCCCGACTCCTACTACTCGGTCTCGGACCGCCTGGCCCGCGAGGTACCGAATGCATGGAAGCCCGACCAATACCACAACCCCCAAAATCCGCAGGCCCAATACGAGACGGCCGGGCCCGAGATCTGGGAGCAGACGCGCGGCCGGGTCACGCACTTCGTGGCGGGCATCGGAACCGGGGGCACCATCACCGGCATTGGTCGCTTCCTGAAGGAACGAAATCCTTCGGTCCAGATCATCGGCGCCGACCCGGAGGGCTCCGTCTATTCGGGCGGGTCCGGGCGGCCCTACCTGGTCGAAGGGATCGGCGAGGACTTCTGGCCCACGACCTATGACCCCTCGGTGGTGGACCGGGTGATCGCCGTCTCGGACGCCGAGAGCTTTGCCACCGCCCGTCGGGCCACGCGGGAGGAAGGCCTCCTGCTCGGTGGATCAGGGGGGACGGCGATCGCGGCTGCGCTGATCGCCGGACGTGACCTGCCGGCGGATGCCGTCGTGGTGGTCCATATCCCCGATTCTGGGCGCGGGTATCTCTCGAAGATCTACAACGACGCGTGGATGACCGACTACGGGTTCATGCACGACGCCGGGCCGACGGTAGACGACATCTTGGCGGCCCGCGACGCGTCACTTCCGACGCTTGTCCACACGCACCCTGACGAGACCGTCCGGGAGGCGATCGCCATCCTCCGCGAGTACGGCGTGAGCCAAATGCCCGTGATCAAGCATGAACCGCCGGTGGTCCTAGCCGAGGTTGTCGGAGGTGTCACCGAACGCGAGCTCATGGATTCGGCCTTCGCCGACTCCTCCATGCTCGATCGCCTCGTGAGTGACGTCATGGGCAGCCCGCTCCCCACCATCGGGGCGGGAGAGCCCGTCCAGGTGGCCGTGGGGAGGTTGGAAGGGGCGTCGGCCCTGCTCGTTCTCGATCGCGGCCACCCGGTCGGCATCATCACTCGCTCGGACGTGCTGGCGATTCTGGCCACGGGCGACGCGGTGCGGTCACGGTGACCGGTCAGCCCGATCTCGAGGGACTCGGGTTCGACACCAACGCGGTGCACGGCGGCGAGTCCGCTGACCCCGGCACCGGCGCGATCAACACCCCGGTCTACCTTTCCTCGACGTTCCAGCAGGATGCCGTCGGCCAGCCTCGTGGCTTCGAGTACGCCCGGTCGGGCAATCCGTCCCGCGCCAGCCTCGAGCGGCACCTGGCGCTGCTCGAAGGGGCGGAGTTCGGGTTCGCCTTCGCCAGCGGGCTGGCGGCCGAGGACGCGGTGATGCGCCTCTTAGGCCCAGGCGACCACCTGGTCATGCAGACGGATAGCTACGGAGGAACGTTTCGGTTAGCGACCGCGATCCACCGCCCGGCCGGGCTGGTGGTCGACGCCGTTGACCTCTCCGACATGGATGAAGTATGGCGACCGGCGACGCGCATGGTGTGGCTCGAATCACCGACGAATCCCTTGCTCCACGTCATCGACATCGCCGCCGTCTCCGCCGCGGCGCACCGTCGGGGAGCTCTCGTCGTCGTTGACAACACCTTTGCCACGCCGTGGATACAGCAACCTCTCAGCCTGGGAGCGGACATCGTCGTGCACTCGACCACCAAGTACCTCGGTGGTCACTCCGACGTCATCGGAGGCTTCGCCGCGACCAGCGACGAGGAGATCGCGGCTCGACTGGGGTTCCTTCAGAATGCGGCCGGCGCCGTACCCGGCCCCTTCGACTGCTTCCTGGTGCAGCGTGGGGTCAAGACGTTGGGCATACGGATGGAACGGCACTGCGTCAATGCTCTGGCCATAGTCGAGTTCCTGCGCAGTCACCCGGCGGTCAAGCAGGTGCATCATCCGTCGCTTCCAGACCATCCTGGTCACCAAGTCGCCCGGTCGCAGATGCGGGCCTTCGGCGGCATGGTCAGTTTCACCGTGCACGGTGGGGAACACGCCGCCGTCGAGCTGTGCTCTCGGACCCGCATTTTCACATTGGCCGAGAGCCTCGGCGCGGTGGAAAGCCTCATTGAGCATCCGGCCCGGATGACCCACGCCAGCACCTCCGGCACCAGCAACGAGGTGCCCGGTGACCTGGTGAGACTCAGCGTCGGACTCGAGACGATCGACGATCTCCGGCATGATCTGAAACACGCGCTCACGAACTTGCCCTCTGGGTGAGACGCACCCCGGCTCGGGCACGGGCCCCGGCCCCGGCTCCGGCGGGCCGAGTGGGCCGAGTGGGCCGTCAAGAAAGACGATCGCTCCCCTCCTGAACAAGCACATTGTCGAGCAGGGCTCGAGCCTTCAGCCTTCCGGCCTCTCGGTTGAATGCAGGACCTCGACGCGCGTCCCGAAATCCTGGTGAGAACGCCTCAGCCCGATTGCTCGACGAACTCGGGCGCCGGCTCGAACACGGCCCGCCGCGAGGCACGCCGCAGCGCCGCCAGCACCGGTCGGCCGAGTACGAGGATCAGCACGACACAGGTCACCGCCCGGGTGAGGTCGAAGCCCAGCGACGTCGTGATGTCGAAAAAAAGGAATCGGTGCAGGTTCGACCCCACCCCGGCACCGGGCACGAACGAGTAGTTCGTGTCCGAGCCGACAAAGGGCCAGAACCAGAAGTTTGTGAGCAGCCCGTAGACCAGCGCGGCCCCGGCACCGTACGCCGCCAGGAGCACCCGCTCGGCCGACCCGCGGACCGGCGGGAGGCATCCCGCCCCGAAACCGATCCACGCCGCGGCCAGCATCTGGAACGGCAGCCACGGCCCCACGCCGCCGGTGACGAGCGCGGAGGCGAAGAGCGCGATGGCTCCCAGCACGAAGCCAAAGCCGCGGCCGAACACCCGCGCCGACAAAATGAGCAGGAACCACTCCGGCTCGAACCCGTCGATGCCCGGACTGGCGATGCGCAGGGCGGAGAAGCAGGCGGCCAGGATGCCCATCAGGGCGATGGCTTTGGCGTCGATCCCGCCCTCGGACAGCTCGGCCATGACGATGGCGATCAGCAGGGGGACCAGCGCCACGAAGATCCAGGGCGCATCGCCGCTGTGGGCGGTGTTGGCCCCCGCGTGCTGGTGGATCATGAGCGGCCAGCCGAACGCCACGATCCCGAAGGCCGTCGTGAGGGCGAGCAGCGCGGTCGATCGCCGGCCCAAGCGGATCGCCGGCACGTGGCGTCGTTGCCCTTGCTCCGTGAGCGCCGGGACCGTCACGCCGGGATCGCCTCCAGTGCGGCCTGCACCTCGTCGAGCGTCAACCACTCGTCCGGCGCGAGGACCTTGGCGATCTGGGGGGCGAAGACCGGCGAGTGGCAGACCACCTCGTGCGCCGGCCCGTCGGCGATGATCTCGCCGTCGGCCAGCACGATGGCCCGCTGAGCCACCCGGGCGGCCAGCTCGACGTCGTGCGTGGCCAGCACCACGGCGTGACCCGACCCGGCCAGCTCGCGCAGCACGCCGATGAGCCGGTCCTTGCTCGGGTAGTCGAGGCCGCGGGTCGGCTCGTCGAGCAGCAGGAGCGGCGGCGCCGGCGCCAGCACAATGGCCAGGGCCAGAGCGAGGCGCTGCCCTTCGGACAGGTCCCGGGGATGGCGGTCGGCCGGCACGCCGGGCAGCACACGCTCGAGCGTGGCCCGGGTCGTCCCCGGCCCGAGGCCCGAGGCGCGATCGGCACTGCGGCACTCGTCGGAGACGGACTCGCCGTAGAGGAGCAGGCCGGGATCCTGGGGCACCAGGCCGACCTGGCGCACGAGGTCATGCGGGGTCATCCGGTGCGGATCACCTCCACCGACGCTGACCGAGCCGCGGGTCGGGGCGCGGCCACCCGAGAGGATGCTCAGTAACGACGACTTGCCCGAGCCGTTGCGCCCCATCAACACGATGACCTCGCCCGGACGGACCTCGAGGTCGACCGACCCGAGTGCCACCACCGGCCCGTAGTGGACGGCGGCCCGTCGCAGCGACGCCGCCGGGTCGCCCACGGCCGGCGCCTCGTCGGGGGCTCGGGCGTGGCTCAACGGCGCGATCCGCTCGCGCAGGGCGCCCGCCTGGCGCCGCGCGTCGCGCACGGTGAGCGGCAGTGGATCCCATCCGACGCGGCGGCCCAGCTCCACCAGTGGGGGCGCCACCGTGGCCGTGCGCATGATGGCGGCGGGCGGGCCGACCACCAGCGGTGCCCCCCCGCCCGGCACGAGCACCATGCGATCGGCGAAAGGGAGCACGCGCTCGAGCCGGTGCTCGGCCATGAGCACGGTCAGGCCGAGGTCGTGGACCAGACGGGCCAACGCGTTGAGGACCTCTTCGGCCGCCGCCGGGTCGAGTGCGGACGTGGGCTCGTCCAGCACGAGCACCCGCGGGGAGGCCGTCAGCACGGCGCCGATGGCCACCCGCTGTTGTTGACCGCCCGAGAGGGCGCGCAGGGAGCGGTCGCGCAGGTCGTGTAGACCCAGTAGGTCCACTGTGTCCTCCACCCGTCGGCGCATGGCTTCGGCGGGCACGCCCAGGTTCTCCATGGTGTAGGCCAGCTCGTCCTCGACGCGTTCGGTGACGAAGCTGGCCAGCGGGTTCTGGCCGACGTAGCCGACGATGTCGGCCAGCTCACGGGGCCGGTGCTCCCGGGTCGACCGTCCGTCGACGGTCACGGTTCCCCCCAAGGTGCCGCCGCTGAAGTGCGGCACGAGCCCGTTGACGCTGCGCAGGAGGGTGGTCTTGCCGGTCCCCGTCTCGCCCACGACCACGCACAGCTCGCCTTCGGGGATGTCGAGGCTGACGTCGTCGAGCGTGAGGCCTTCGGCCCCCTCGTAGCGGAACGAGACCCGGTCGAAACGGATCACGCCACGACCGCCTCGAGCTCGGCGCGCGTCGGCGCCGCGACGGCCCGCCGGGCCGGTGCGATGAAGGCCGGCACGGCGCCGACCAGGATCCCCACCACGGGCAAAAGCGGGAGCGGAGGCACCGCCAACGGCACGAAGGACACCGTCACGCCCGGGAGTTCCAGCGCATGGGCCACCGCCATGGCGCCCACGGCGGCCAGGCCGGACGCCACGATGGCGCACTCGGGCCCACCCCAGCGATCCGGGCGGTAGCGCGTGCGCTGCATGCGCCGGCCGGCGACGCCGAGACCGAGCGCGCAGAGCACGACGGCCACCGCCAGGATCGGCAGACCCAGCCCGAACAGCGACCCGGCGTCGATCACGCCGTAGGTGCCCACCGCGGCCAACAGCAACCCGGCCACCACGGCGCCGACCGCCACCCGCGCGGCGCCGGCCGATTCGTTTCGCCGCCCGTAGCCGCGGGCGTCCATGGACGTGGCCAACTGCAGCGAGCGGTCGAGCGCCCCCTCCAGGACGGGGATGGCGATGCCGCGCATGCCTCGCAGGCCGGTGATCGGGATGCCCCGCAGGCGCCGGGCCTGGCGCACGGCCGAGACGGTTTCGACCAGCTCCGGCGTGAACGACAGCGCCACGGTCACCGCCACGCCGGCCTCGTAGAGGATGGCCGGGAGGCAGCGCAGCAGCCGGTACGGGCTGACCAGCGAGTTGGCGGCACCGAAGCAGACCAGGATCACCGCGATCTGCAGACCCAGGACGAAGGCCGTGATGATCGACTCCAAGGTCACCGCGCCACCGATGCTGACAGCGGCCGCCCAAGAGGGGAGCGGCACCCGGGGCATGGTGAAGAGGACGTGACCGGGCACGCCGCGCTGGCCGAAGACGATCTCAATGGCCACCCGGATGACGATGACGACGAGACCGATGCGCAGGAACAGGCTCAAGGATCTCGACCAGGGCGCGTTACCCCGGCAGCTGGCGACGACGAAGCAGGCGACGGCGCCGATCAGTAACAAGAGGAACGGGTTGGGATCGGTCGTCTGCATGGCGGTCACGGCCAGGCAGGCGGCCCAGGCCCACCAGGCCAGCGGGTGCACCGGGCGGCGCAGCCGACCGCCGTTCATTCCTCTCCCGGCCGGCGGCGCCAGCGGAACCAGGCGGCGCCGCCGAGCAGTGCGATGAGGAGGGCCACGATGACGATGGGCAGCGCCGCGTTGCCCCCCGAGTGGCCCTGCGCGGCGGCACCAGAGGCCGCCAGCTTGGCCTTCGCCGACCTTGCCGTAGGCCGTGGGTGGCTGTCGACCGCGGTTGTGGTCGTGGAGGTCGAGGCCGTTGCGCCTGGCGATGCCGTCACGCTGGCCGCCCGCGTCGTGGTCGTCGTTCCGCCGGAGGCGTGCGTACCAGCGGGGGGCGGCGGCGCCGGTGCGGTGGCCTGAGTCGTTTGCGTGGTGGTCGGCGTCGGCGCGGTTGTCGTTGGCGTCGAGCCACCCGAGCCCGAACCGCCTCCGCCGGAGCCGCTTCCCCCACCACCGCTGGACGGCGCCACCGGCGTCACCCCGGGACAGGCCTGCGCGAACGCCGCCGCCGGGGTCACCGACGGCTTGGTCGCGCTCGGCCCGCTCGGCCCCGGGTCCTGGTAGCGCCAGCCCTGGACGTAGGTCTGCCCATCGGTCACCGTGTGCTCCGACGGTCCGATCTCGGCGTAGGTCCAGGTGTTCGTGTAAGGGTCACCCGACCAGTAGGACCAGTAGTAATAGTCGCCGCCCGATGTCGCCGTGCAGTTCGCCAGCCCGTTGGCCGGGTAGTTGTCGATGGCGCAGACCAGGCCCGAGTCGTTCTGCGCGACCGTGTCTCCCGCCGCGCTCATCGCCTCGAGGTCGCTGGCGCCGGGCGCGACCTGTCCCGCCTGCACGGCCGCGGCCGATCCGTTCCCGTCGTCGAGGACGATCCCCTCGCACACCTGGCCGCTGGCCACCGCGGGCGTCGCCGGGAGCGTGGCGACGGCCAGGCCCCCGACGACGAGGCACGCAGCGGCGAGCAGCCCGGACCGCATGGTTCAACTGGCGTTCGGCGCCAGGCCCACAATGTTGCGCACCCCGTACGGCGTTGCGGAACCGGAGAAGATGGCGTCGCCGAAGGTGAAGACGCCTCCGTCGGAAGCAACGAACCAGTACCCGCCGCCGTCGGGCGTCGAGCCCATGCCGGCAATGGGTGCGTTCAACGGCTTGCCACCCGTGGAGCCGTGGTAGCCGGCGTCGCCGAAGGCGAAGATGCCGCCGTCGGACGCCACCAGCCAGTAGCCACCGCCATCGGGCGTCGGCGTGATGCCGACGATCGGTGCGTTGAGCGGCTTGCCGCCCATGGAGCCGAAGAACCCCGCGTCGCCGTAGTTGAAGACACCTCCGTCCGAGGCCACCATCCAGTAGCCACCGCCGTCGGGCGTCGGGGCGATGCCAACGATGGGCGCGTTCAGCGATTGGCCGCCGCGCGAGCCGAAGAAACCGGCATTGCCGTAATTGAACACGCCGCCGTCCGAGGCCACCAGCCAGTACCCGCCCCCTTCAGCGCCGGCTGCGATTCCGACGACCGGCTTGTTCAGCGGCTTGCCACCCATGGAGCCCAGGTACGCCGCGTTGCCGAAGCCGAACACACCGCCGTCCGCCGCGGTCAGCCAGTACCCGCCTCCGTTGATGGTCGGGGCGATCCCGACGATCGGCTTGTTCAACGTCTGGCCACCGAGCGATCCGTAGAACGGTGCGCCCCCGAACGCGTAGACGCCGCCGTTCGACCCGGCCAACCAGTAGGACGACCCCGAAGGGCCGAAGGGGAAGCTCAGGCCCATCAGCGCGGGCACCGCCTGGAAGGTGGCGTACAGGTTCCCCGTGTTGGGGGTCGCGAACGGTGAGGAGAATGCGCCGGTGTCGGGAGCCGTGGTCACCTTGAACGTGAGCAGCAGGGACGTCGGTGTGTTCCCGCCGACGGTGAACTGCGCGCTGTCGGGCGACAGGCCCAGAGCCAGCAGCCCCTGAATCACCTCCGAGGTCGAATCGGGGTCGCTGGTCTGCTGGTTGTCGGGGGCGTTGGGGTCGTAGGCCCATCCGCCGTCGGAGTTCTGCCCGGTCCTGAGGAAGCTCAGCGCGCTCGCTTCGATGGTCGGTGTCAGCCCGCCTTGCGCGGCCAACCCTTGCAACGCGAGCGCGCTCGAGTTGGTGTCCGGCCCGTCGCCTTGCGCCGGGTCGCCGTTGCACGCGTTGAGGGTGGGGTCGGGGAGTGACCATCCGCCGTTCGGGCACTGCGCCTGCTGCAGCCACGAGACCGTCGCCGCCGGGGCGGTCATACCGGCCGCCTTGAGCGCGGCCAGAGCGAGGCCCTGGTCGTAGGTCCCCACGTATTGGTCGGTGAGCTGCGTGTCGGTGCCGAAGAGACCCGCGTTGGGGCCGCTCGTCTGCTTGGTGGCCAGCAGACGGGTGACCAGGTTGGTCCCGCCGAAATTCGTCGGATCGGCGCCCAACGCGTGAGCCAGCAAGATGAGAAGGGACAGCTGTCCGGGACCGTCGGCGCCGTCCACCTCGATATAGGACGCGGCGTTCTGCTCCACGTAGGCCAGCCCGGTTTGGGCCAGGGGCAGGTTGACGTTCGCCGCGGCCAACGCCAGGAGCGTGCTGACCGTTTCCGACACGCTGCCGGAGATGTAGCCGCCCGACGTCATTTGGCCGGTCAGCCACTGGGCGGCGGCGGCGGCGGACGGGACCTGGGGCAACGTCGGTGACGGAATGCTGCCTCCGGCGGCATTGGAGGTCAGGCCGGTCGTGGCCAGGATCAGCGCCAGTGCAGCGGCCGACGCCGTCGCAACGAAACCTCGCCAGGTGTGGATGATGGTGTGCATACGTGCTCGCTTCCCGGACCTCAGCCCGGAAAACTCCGATTCGCACGGGGCCACACCGAGCCCCAGTCCTTGTGTCTCGACAGATGGGCACTCACCTGCCCCCGAGGTATCCCGGCTGCGCGGTGTCACCCAACGGGCGCACCGCTCACGGTTGCGGACCAGCGCCGGCGTCTCACCGGCTTCCCCTGGGGGGCAGTTACTGCATGCCTTGCGGCGACGTTCACGGTAACACGGCTGTGGCAGGCGGCCCAGTGGGGTGCCCGGGTCGCCCCTTCCTCGTCCTGATGGCACAGAATGGTCCACCGTGAAGATCGTCTCGTTGCTGCCGTCCGCCACTGAGATCGTGTTCGCCCTGGGTATCGGCGATCAATTGGCCGGCGTGAGCTTCGAGTGCGACTACCCGGCGGCCGCCCGCACGGTGCCCGTCGTGTCGGGCACCGTGCTCGACACCGAGGGCTCGCCGAGCGCGGCGCAGATCGACGCCGAGGTGAGCGCACGCATCGCGGCGGGCGAATCGATCTACAACCTCGACGGCGGCCGGATCCGGGCCATCGGCCCGGACGTGATCCTGGCCCAGGACCTGTGCCGGGTCTGTGCCGTCCCGTCGGGCGCCGTCGAGGAGGCGCTGGGCGTCATCGGTTGCCGGGCCGACGTCGTGTCCTTGGACCCGGAAGGGCTCGAGGACGTGATCGACTGCATCGGGCAGGTCGGCCGGGCCACCGGCACCGAAGAGGCGGCCGCGACCTTGATGGCCGACCTGCGGAGCCGGGTCGCGGCGGTGCGGCGCCGCGTCGCTGGCCGGGCCTGCCCGCGCGTCTTCGTGCTCGAGTGGCCCGACCCGCCCTTCAACGCCGGCCACTGGGTGCCCGAGATGGTGGAGGCGGCCGGTGGGGAGCCCGTGCTGGCCACCGCTCGCCAGCGGTCGCGCCGGCTCACGTGGGACGAGATCGCGGCGGCGGAGATCGACCTCACCGTGTTCAGCCCGTGCGGCTTCGACCTCGCCGGCGCCGTGGAGCAGGCCGGCGCCTTCTTGGGCCGCCCCGAGGTGCCCGGTCTCGGGCGCATCGTCGCCGTGGACGCCAACGCCTTCTTCTCCCGGCCCGGACCGCGCGTGGTGGACGGCGTCGAGCTGTTGGCCGAGCTACTCCACCCGGAGCGGCCCGGCGTCACGCCCGCCGGCGTACGCGTCCTCCCGTAGCCCGTCTCGCTGGTCCGATACGGAACGCCCCTGGCTACAGTCCGGCGCGCACGGCGGTCACCGCGACGGTCGTGTAGGCCATGGTGAAGCTGCCTCCGACCGCGTCGACCGCTTCGCCCAGGCCGCGCAGCAATTCCGCCAGCTGCTCCGGAGCGAGCTGGGAGTGCCCGCCGAACGTCGGCACCTGGTCGAGCCAGGTGTCGCGGGTGTAGGGCCAGTCCCACTCGTAGCGCCACTCCTCGACGTGGCCGTATCCGGCTGCCTCCCGCATCCCGTCGGCGGCCTTGGCGAAGAGCGGGGCGTACCCCTCGAGCGCCGGACGGGACCACGCGTTGGCCAGCGGTCCGGAGAGCACGCGTTGGTTGACCGCCGAGAAGCCCGCCGCCACCTCGGGCGGCGGCTGGAAGACGTTCCAGAACACGGCCAGCCGCCCTCCCGGGCGCAAAGCCTGCGCCGCCTTGGACGCCCCGGCGACGGCGTCGATCCAGTGCCAGGCCTGGCCGGCCACCACGGCGTCGAAGGTCCGCCCGGCGATGTCCCATTCCTCGAACGGCGCCACCTCCACGTCGAGCCCGAACTGCCGCGCCTCCTCGGCCATGCGGGCGTCCACCTCGACCCCGATCACGCGGCAGCCGGCGGCCTGGAACTGCCGGGCGGCGATGCCGGTGCCGCACCCGACGTCGAGGATGTCGGTGCCCGGGCTGCCGGCCACGACCCGGTCCACCATCTGCTGGGGGTAGCGGGGCCGGGCCCGGTCATAACGCTCGGCGTCGGCGCCGAACGACTGCGCCCAACGCTGGCGTGGATCGACCGGCCCGCTCACGGCCGCGCGCCGCGGCCCGGGTGAACCCCGGCCAGGAGCCCCACCTCCGTCACCCCTGCGCCCGTAGGTCCCGCTTGAGCACCTTGCCCGACGGGTTGCGCGGCAGCGTGTCCAGGAAGGTGACGTCCTTGGGCACCTTGAACTTGGCCAGCTGGTTGCCGCAGTGCGCCACCAGCTCGGCGGCCGTGACCGCCTGCCCCTCGCGCAGCACGACGAAGGCCACCGGCACTTCGCCCCAGCGCTCGTCGGGGCGGCCCACCACCGCCGCCTCGAGCACGGCAGCGTGCTCGTAAAGGACACGCTCCACCTCCGAGCCGGCGATGTTCTCGCCCCCCGACACGATCATGTCTTTGAGGCGGTCGACGATGAAGAGGTAGCCGTCCTCGTCCAGCACGCCGATATCGCCCGTGTGGAACCAGCCGCCGGCGAAGGCCTGCTCGGTGGCCTCGGGGTCGCGCCAGTAGCCCTTGAACACCTTGGGGCCACGCAGCACGATCTCGCCCTGCTCCCCCGCCGGCACGGGCCGACCCTCGTCGTCCCACACCTGGACCTCCAGGTGCAGGCAGGCCCTGCCGACGCTGCCCAGCTTGGTCACGATGCTCTCCCGGTCCAAGAAGGTGTCACCGGAGACGGTCTCGGTCAGCCCGTAGGCGTCGGCGAACCAGGCCGAGGGGAACGTGCGCCCGATCCGCTCTATCAGCGGGATCGGCATCTTCTCGCCGCCGTTGATGATCACCCGCACCGACGAGAGGTCGCGCGCTTCGACGTCCGGCAGGGCCATGATGGCGTTGACCATGGCCGGCGCCAGCCACACCGTGGTGACGCGCGACCGCTCCAGCTCGTCGACCACAGCGGCGGCGTCGAAGACGCGGTGGACGACGACGGTGGCGCCCGCCGCCAGGAGCGACGTCGTCGTCAGATCGAGTGCGCCCACGTGGTAGAGCGGGCCGCAGGCCAGGCCCAGGTCGGCCTCGGTGAAGCCGAACTCGACGATGTGGGCCAGGTTCTTCCAGGCCAGGTTGGCGTGGGTGAGCATGACGCCCTTGGGCCGGCCGGTGGTGCCCGAGGTGTACATGAGGCGATGCACGTCGTCGGCCTCGGTCAGCACCCGACTTGGTGCGTCGCCGCCGCCGGCGGCCAGCTCGGCCAGCGTCGTCCAGCCGCCCGCACCGCCGCCCGCGCCCCCGATGCACGAGCGCACCAGCGCTTCCAGCCCCTCGGTCGCCTGCCCGGCCACCTCCCGCAGCGCCTCGTCGCACACCAGGGCCCGGGCCTCGGAGTGCTCCAGGATGTAGCGCACCTCGGGCGCGGCCAGCCGCCAGTTGATCGGCATGGCCACGGCGCCGAGGTAGTTGGCGGCGAAGATCGTCTGCAGGAACTCGGGGCAGTTGTACGAGAGGAGGCCGACCACGTCGCCCGGGCCCACCCCGCGTTCGTGCAGCCCGCGGGCCAGCGCCACGGCCGACGCCGCCATTTGGGCGTAGGTCGTCGTTTCGCCCTCGAACACCGTGATGGCCTTCTCCGGCGAGCGCACGGCATGATGCGCCAGCACCCCGAACCAGTTGACGTCCGCTCTCATCCCCATCCCCGTCCTCCTCCCGGAATACTGGCGCGGATCCCAGTAGCGTCGCTGGCGTGAGCGCGGGGGTGAACGGTGATTCCCGGCGTGGTCCCAAGTGGGAGCAGCGCCGCCAGGTCATCGTCGACACGTCGGCCCAGGTCTTCGCACGGCGCGGCTATCACGCCACCGGGATCATGGAGCTCTGCGCCGCCAACGACCTCGGCAAGGGGGCGCTCTACCACTACATCGGCTCCAAGGAGGAGCTGCTGGCCGCCATCCACGACCGCGTCATGGACGAGGTCCTGCTCGGCGCCGACCGGGTGGCCGGGGCCGGCGGGCCGCCATCGGAGCAGCTGGCCCGCCTCGGCGAGGAGCTGCTCGATGTCATCCACCGCTACCCCGACCACGTCTGGGTCTTCCTGCACGAGTTCCCCGCCCTGACCGGCGAGCGCGCCGAGCGCTTCCGCGTGCGCCGGCGCGAGTACGAGGGGCGGGTGGAGGCGGTGCTGCGCGCCGGCGTCGAGTCGGGTGCCTTCCGCGACATCGACCCCTGGCTGACTGCCCGGGCATGGCTCGGCATGCACAACTACACCTACCTGTGGCTCAAGCCCGGCGGGCGCCTGTCCGCCCGCTCGGTGGCCAAGCCCTTCGCCGACATCTTCCGGCAGGGCATCACGGCTCCGGACGACACGACCACCTCCAACTGAACGGCCTGCGGCCGTCACGGCGCCGAGTAGCCGCCGTCGATCACCAGCGCCGCGCCCGTCGTCCAGCGCGACTCGTCGCCGGCCAGGTACGCGTACGCCCCCGCCAGGTCCCCCGCCGACCCCAGCCCGAGCGGGTGTCGCTCGGCGATGGCGTCGAGAGCGGACTCGGGCAGCCCGTCGTGGATGGCCGAGCGGAACGTCCCCGGGCAGACGCAGTTGACCCGGATTCCGTCGCGGGCGTATTCGATCGCCGCCACCTTGGCCAGGGAGATCACGGCCGCCTTGGTGGCGCAGTAGGGGGCCGAGTGCGACCACGCTGTCATGCCGGCCACCGACGCCGTCAGGATGATCGACCCCGAACCCTGCGGCCGCATCACACCCACCGCGGCCCGTATGCCGTTGACCGCGCCGAGCACGTTGATGCGGAAGGAACGCTCCCAGTCCTCGCTCGACAAGTTGTGGATGCGGCCGTTCGGCGCCAGCACGCCGGCGTTGCTCACCAGGACGTCGAGCCGGCCGAAGCGCTCCACCGCCAGCGCCACCACCGCGTCGACCTGCGCCGGATCGCTCACGTCGGCCAGCAGGGTCGCCGCCGGCGCACCCGACTCCTCGACCGCGGCCACCGTCGCCGCCAACGACTGCTCCGCAACGTCGCTCAACACCAGCGACGTACCGGGCTCGCTGCCCAACCGGCCTGCCACCGCGGCGCCCAGGGCGCCACCCGCGCCGGTGATGGCGACGACACGACCCGCCGCCCCCACCTCTGCCGTCATGCGAGGAGGTATCCGCCGTCGACCGTCAGGACCGCCCCGGTGATGAAGGCCGCCGCGTCCGAGGCCAGGAACTGGTAGGCGCCGGCCAGGTCGGTCGGCGCGCCCCAGCGCGCCAGCGCGGTATGCCCTGTGATGGCGTCGGCCAGCTTGGGCCGGCTCTTCCAGCCCTCGGCCATCGGCGAGTCGAACCAGCCGGGGGCGACAACGTTGACCGTGATGCCGGCGGGGGCCAGGTCGAGGGCCAGGCTCTTGGCCAGCCCGGTCAATCCCGCCTTCGATGCGCTGTAGGCGCTCAGCCCCTGGCGCGGGCGCTCCCCGAGCACTGATCCGGTGAAGATGAGCCGCCCGCCCTGGCCCATGATCCGGGCGGCGGCCCGGGCGCCCAGGAAGGCTCCGGTCAGGTTGACCTCGAGCACGCGTCGCCAGACTCCGGCGTCGGTCTGGCGTGGCCCGGCCACCACCGGCGAAATCCCGGCATTGCAGATCCACACGTCGAGGCCACCCCACTCGGCCGCCGCGGCGTCGGCCACCGACTCGTTGAAGTCCTCGTCGGTGACGTCGCCCGCCAGCACGAGCGACGGCCCGGGCAGTGCCCCGGCCACCGTCTTGAGGTCGCGCTCGGTCCGGGCCACGAGCGCCACGCTGGCCCCGGCCGCGGAGAAGGCGTGGGCCAGCAGCGTGCCCAGTCCGCGGCCCGCCCCGGTGATGACGACACGCTTGCCGTCCACCGCACCCGAGGCGGGGAATGCGTCAGGGATCTCGATCTGGACGGTCATCACACTCCGACTTGTACCGGTCAGTACAGTACACGACCGTGACTCCCGTCGACGCTGGCCCCGATGCGCTGACCACCGCCGACCTGCTGGAGTTGCAGCGCCGCATGCTGCTCATCCGCGGCTTCGAAGAACGCGTGGCCGAGCTCTACCGCGACGGTCTGGTGCCCGGCTTCGTGCACCTCTCCATTGGGCAGGAGGCGGCGGCCGTTGGCGCCTGTTGGCCCTTGCGCCCCGATGACGTCATCACCTCCACCCATCGCGGCCACGGCCACTGCCTGGCCAAGGGGCTCGATCCGCTCGGCATGTTCGCCGAGCTGATGGGCCGCGCCGAGGGCACGAACCGCGGCCGCGGCGGATCCATGCACATCGCCGACCCGAAGCTCGGCATCTTCGGCGCCAACGGCATCGTCGCCGCCGGCCTGCCCATCGCCGTCGGCGCCGCCACGGCGGCCCAGCTGCGCGGTAACGACGGCGTCGCCGTGGCCTTCTTCGGCGACGGCGCGGCGGCGCAGGGCGCGTTCCACGAGGCGCTCAACCTGGCGGCGGTGTGGCACGTGCCGGCCGTCTTCTTCTGCGAGAACAACGGCTACTCCGAGTTCTCCGCCGCCGCGGACCAGCACGCGGCCACCCTCGAGCGCCGGGCCGCCGGCTACGCTCTGCCCTACACCGAGGTCGACGGCAACGACGTGGTGGCCACGGCGTCGGCCATGCGCGACGTCGTGGCGGCCGCCCGCACCGGCCTCGGTCCGGCCGTGGTGGAGGCCCACACGTACCGCTGGCACGGCCACTACGAGGGCGACCCGCAGCGCTACCGCACACCTGAGGAGCTCGAGGAGTGGCAGCAGCGCGACCCGCTCCTGCTGCACCGCCACCGCCTCGTCGAGGCCGGCGTGAGCGACGACGACCTCGACGCGCTGGCGTCGTCCGTGGCCGACCAGCTCGACGGGGCCGTGGCGCGCGCCCGGGACCTCCCGCCTCCGTCCGCCTCCACCCTCTTCGATTTCGTGACGCGCGAACGCGCAACGCTCGCCGAGCCGGCCCCGCCGCCGGCCGATGCGCCGGTCTACCGCACCATGGACGCCATCCGCGCCGCGCTCGAGTCCGAGCTGGCGGCCGACGAGCGCGTCTTCGTCGCCGGCGTCGACGTGGGCGAGGGGGGCAACGTGTTCGGCCTCACCCGCGGCCTGCGCGAACGCTTCGGCGAGCGGGTGCGCGACACACCGATTTCCGAGACGGCCGTGGTCGGTGTGGGCGTCGGGGCGGCCATGGCGGGAATGCGGCCCGTGGTGGAGGTCATGTACCTCGACTTCCTCGGCGTCTGCTTCGACCAGCTGCTCAACCAGGCGGCCAAGCTCCCGTTCATGACGGGCGGGGCGGCACAGATGGGGCTGACCGTGCGCACCCAGTTCGGAGCCGGCCGCTCCTCGGGCAGCCAGCACTCCCAGAGCCTCGAGGCGTTGCTGGCCCACATCCCCGGGCTCACCGTCGTCATGCCGTCGACGCCGGCCGATACCTACGGGCTGTTGCGCGCCGCCATTCAGGACCCCAACCCGGTCGTCTTCATCGAGAACCGCCTGCTCTACGGCATGAAGGGGCCGGAACCGCCGGCCGACTACCTCGTCCCGCTCGGGCGCTCGACCGTGGTGCGCCCCGGCTCCGACGTCACCGTCGTGTCGGTGTCGCGCATGGTGCACGAGGCGACGGCCGCGGCAGAGGAGCTGGCCGCCGAGGGCATCTCGGTGGAGGTCATCGACCTGCGCACCGTGGCGCCGCTCGACTTGGCGCCCGTGCTCGAGTCGGTGGACAAGACCAGCCGGCTGCTGATCGCGCACGAGGCGGTCGTGCCCTTCGGCATCGGTGCCGAGATCGCGGCCACCGTGGCCCGCGACGGCTTCTGGACCCTCGATGCCCCGATCGAGCGCGTCGGCGCCGCCGCCACCCCGCCGCCCTACGCGCCCGAGCTCGAGCAGGCCTGGCTGCCGGGCCGCGCCGACATCGCGTCGGCCATCCGCCGCCTGGTCGCCGTCTGACCCCTCAGCAGCCGAGCGCCCGGGCGATGACCAGGTGCTGGATCTCGTTGGTGCCCTCCCCGATCTCGAGCACCTTGGCGTCGCAGTAGAAGCGGGCGACGGGGGTCTCGAGCATGTAGCCGAGCCCACCGTGGATCTGCACCGCCTCCGACGCGGCCCACACGGCGAGCCGGCTGGCCTTCAACTTGGCCATGGCCGCCTCCTTCAAGAACGGCTGGCCGGCGTCGCGCAGCGCGGCGGCGCGGTAGGTGAGCCAGCGGGCCGCCTCCAACTCGGTGGCCATGTCGGCCAGCTTGAACTGCACCGCCTGGAACTGCGAGATGGGCTGGCCGAATTGGACCCGCTGGCGCGCGTAGTCGGTCGCCAGGTCGAGCACGGCCTGGGTCAGGCTGAGCGACAGCGCGGCGATGGAGATACGGCCGACTTCGAGGGTGCGCAGGAACTGGCTCAGCCCCATGTCCGGGTCGCCGACCAGGTGCTCGTCGGGCACCCAGACGTCGTCGAAGTAGAGCTCGCGCGTGTCCAGGCCGCGCCAGCCGATGCCGCGCATCTTCGGCCCCATGGTGAAGCCGGGCGTGTCCTTTTCCACCACGAAGCTGGCGTAGCGCTGCGTCCCGCTGTCGCCGGCGCCGACGCGCGCCAACAGGGTGACGCCGAAGGACATGTCGGTGCCTGCGTTGGAGATGAAGGTCTTGCGCCCGTTGATGACCCAGCCCTCGTCGCGCCGCTCTGCCGTGGTACGGATACCGCGGGCGTCGGAGCCGGCGTCGGGCTCGGTCAGACCGAAGGCGCCGAGCGCGCGTCCCTCGGCCACCGGTCGTAGCCAGCGCTCGCGCTGCTCGTCGTTGCCGAAGAGGTAGAGCGGCAGCGAGCCGATGGTCACGTGCGCCTGCCAGGCGGCGGCGACCGACTGATCGGCCAGCCCGATCTGCTCCATGGCGGCAACGAAGCCGACGGTCGACATCCCTATGCCGCCCCACTCCTCGGGCACCAGCATGCCGAGCAGGCCGAGCTGCCCCATCTCGCGCAGCAGGTCGGTCGGGCACCGCGCCTCCTCCCAGGCCGCCGGCGCCCGCCGGGCGATCTCGTTCTGGGCGAAGTCGCGGCACAGACCCACCAGTTCGCGCTCGGGCTCGTTCAGGGAGAAGTCCACGGTGACATCCTATGGACTGATCGGTACAAAGGCCCGTACACTGGGAGGATGCCGTCAGACCGCGCGCCGCACACGTTCCCCCGCTTCGACAACGTGGAGGACGAGCGCCGCTACCGCAAGCAGCGGCTGGCCGCCGCCTTCCGCCTGTTCGGCAAGTTCGGCTTCAGCGAGGGGACGGCGGGTCACATCACGGCGCGCGACCCCGAGCGTGCCGACCACTTCTGGGTCAATCCCGTCGGCATGAACTTCCGCCAAATCAAGGTCAAGGACCTCTTGCTGGTCAATCACGACGGCGAGGTGCTCGAGGGCACCTGGCCCCTTAACCTGGCCGCGTTCGTCATCCACTCGCAGATCCACGCCGCCCGACCTGACGTCGTGTCCGCCGCCCACGCGCATTCGGTGTACGGCAAGGCCTGGTCGATCCTCCACCGCCCGCTCGACCCGCTGACCCAGGACGCCTGCGCGTTCTACGACGACCACGCGGTGTTCGACGACTACACCGGTGCCGTGGTCGAAATCGAGGAGGGCAAGCGCATCGCCCACGCGCTCGGGAATTACAAGGCCGCCATCCTGGCCAACCATGGGCTGCTCACGGTCGGCCACACGGTGGACGAGGCGGCCTGGTGGTTCATCACCATGGAGCGCAGCTGCCAGGCCCAGCTGTTGGCCGAAGCCGCGGGCACGCCGATCCCGATCCGGCCCGAGGTGGCCGAGACGACGCAGCAGCAGACCGGGAGCCACCCGGCCGGCTGGCGGCAGTTCCAGCCGCTCTACGACCAGATCGTCGCCGAGGAGCCGGACCTGCTCGACGAGTAGTTGCTGAAGGCCGCTGTCAGGATTCCCGATGGGGTTGCAAGGCAGCGGCCAGGCGCATGGCTTGCGCTTTGGTCAAGTTGCCAGAGATCTCGCCCCTGCCGTCGAAGCTGTAGAAGGAAGACGTCTGGGGTTCGATCAATGGCGCCGAATACACGACGCCATTGAGCTCGATGCCCAGCTCCTGGTGGAAGTTCGCCTGTGTGACCTCGTCCCACAGGGCGCCGTTCTTCGTCGTGAAGTTCACCTCCCAATCACGGTAGGAGGTCTTGGTCAGGCGCGCGGACGCAACGGATGCACTTGTCATCTGGGCCGGGCCGAGGAGATAGCGAACCGCACCGGGCCGCTGGGGTCCGACCTCGGGAAGGAGGACTGTTGCCGCAGTGTTGTCGGCTGACGGTTTCGTCGACGGCACGCCGGCCAGGGCCGAGTCGACCGGCACGTTATTGCTGCTGAAGCCCACCGGCGACGAGTCGGTCAGCTTGACGTGCAAGTTCTGCGCTGTCATCAAGCTGGCCGCGCTGCACGACAGGGCGCCTGAAGTCCCCGGCACAGGGGCGCCTGGGCTGTAGGGCGGGACGAGACAGAGGACGGGCCGGAAGTCGACACGGCCTGACACCAAGCCAGCGGCACCGGCCGGCGGTGGGCTGGCCTGCGACTTGCCGCCGGTGGAACCTCCCCACAGGGCCACGGCGGCTGCGATCAGAGCGGCTACAACAAACGCGGTGATGACGATCACCACGCCCGTCCGTGTGTAGCGCCGTCGTTGGTGTGCGCGCGCCTCGGGTATCAGTACCTCTATCGGATGCGGAGGCGCGTCGGCCGGTTGGGCCTCAGTCTTCATAGTGCTACTATGGCTAGCATCATGTTTGGTGTCAAGGTCGACCGCTCGGAGGGAGTCGCCCTCCACGATCAGGTTGCCGCGGAGATCCGACGCGCCATCGCGGACGGCGAAGCAGGCCCGGGTGATCGACTACCACCAGCCAAGGACTTGGCCGCGGTCCTCGACGTCAACGCGAACACGGTGCTCCGCGCCCTGCGGCTATTGCGCGACGAGGGCTTGCTGGAGTTCCGACGCGGCCGGGGCGTCACCGTCGCCGGTACGGCGGAGAAGAGCGCCGTCATCGAGAGGGCGCGGTCGCTGCTCGAGTACGCCCGGGTCCAGGGTTACCGCAAGGAAGAGCTGATCGAGATCCTCGTTGAGCTCCCGTAGAACCGGGACGCTCACTCCTCGGAGTTCAGGTGCTCCATGAAGGTGGCCGACCAGCCCATCAGGTTGGCCGGGATCCAGTAGCCGGCCTCGTCGTTGATGTCCGCCCAATGCGCGGCGACGTCCTCCATGGTGGCGCCGCCTCCGGGGTGCACGTAGCCGACCGTGGACGCCAGGAAGATGCGGGTGAAGCGGCCAGCGCCGGCGGCGTACATCTCGCCGCTGACGGGGCACTCCTCGTGGGCCAGGTAGGCGGCCATCGGTGCCACCAGCTCGGGATCCATGCCGTCGGGTCCGGCGCCGCCGGCCATGCGGGTCATGGCGGCCGGCGCGATGAGATTGACCCGGATGCCGCGCTTGGCCCCACCCACGGCCAGGCTGCGGGTCAGCCCGATCACGGCGGCCTTGGCCGTGGCATAGGAGATGTTATTGGGCAGGCCGAAGACGCCGCTCGAGGTGGTCATGACGATGCGGCCGTAGCCCTGCTCGACCATGTGCGGCCAGGCGGCGCGCGCCGAGTTGAACGAGCCGACCGTGTGCACGGCGAGATGCGCGGCCAGGTTGTCCTCGTCGGCCTCGGGGAAGGCGGCCCAGCGCATGATGCCGGCGTTATTGATGAGAATGTCAAGACGGCCGAACTGCCCGACTGCCGCGTCCACCAGCACCTCCGCGCCGGCGGCGCTGGAGACGTCGCTCGTGTCGGCCACAGCCACGCCACCGGCGGCGGTGATGGACGCAACGACCTCTTCGGCCGGGCCCACGTCGCTGCCGGTTCCCTCGATGGAGCCGCCCAGGTCGTTGACCACGACGCTGGCACCGCGCTCGGCCAGCAGCATGGCGTAGGCCCGCCCGATGCCTCGCCCCGCACCGGTGATGACG
>DATNLP010000022.1:0-8185 GCA_035602795.1 Acidimicrobiales bacterium
CCACGTGGACCGGGACGGCGTGGCCCGAGAGCATCATGTGGAGATGGATGGCGGGCCAGCCGCCGTTGTCGCCGTAGGGCACCGACAACCGCGTGATCACCGTGGGCAGTTCGAAGCGCTCGGCCGCCCAGCGGGCCGTCCCCTCCGCCGCGATCTTGCTGATGCTGTAGGTGCGTAGGAACGGCCACACGCCGTGGTTGTCGCCCAGCGGCCCGTCCTCGTCGAAGACGCGGTGGCCCGCCGGCTTGTAGACCGCGGTCGACGAGCAGTGCAGGAAGGCACGGGCGTGCTGGTAGTGCTCCATCAGATAGGCCAGGCCGCCGCTGTTGGCCGCCAGGTCGCGCTCCCAGTCGTTCGTCTTGGACACGGCGAAGTTGAGGACGTAGTCGGCGTCCTGCGGTAGTGCGGCCACGTCGCCGGCGGCCAGGTCGATGGGCACACAGGTGATGCCGGCCGCCTCCAGCTCGGCCCTCGCCCCGGCGTCGGTGAAGCGCGCCGCTCCGACGACCCGGTTGGCGCGGGCCAGCGCGACGGCCAACGGCCGGGCCACCTGGCCGGTCACGCCGGTGACGACGATGGTGCTGCCGGACAACGAGTCGGGGCTCATAGTCCCCTTTCGTACTCGCTACGCTGCCCGCGTGCACCTCTTCGTGGCCTACCTCGGGGGTGAGCTGGCCTCCGGTCGCATGGGCGAGGACCACGAAGTCGTGTTCGTCGTCGCCGAGGACGTCCGGTCGGCCCGCCAGGCGGCCAAGGCCAAGTGGGGCGGTGGCGGCCGTCCCCACGTGGACGCGTTGACAAAGGTGGAGCGGGTCGACGGCTACGCCATCGGGCTGCGGCCGGACGGCGCGGGCGACGTCACCGAGACCGAGGGCTACAACGCGTAGGCGTCAGACCGCCGGCGACATGCCCCCGTCGAGGTTGATGGCGGTGCCGGTCAGGTAGGAGGCGCGCGAGGAGAGTAGGAAGCAGCCGAGGTCGGCGAACTCCTGGCTCCGGCCGAACCGGCCCAGGGGGATGCCGGCGTCACGCGAGAAGCGCGCGTAGAACTCCGCCATGCTGAGGCCCGACGACTCCGCCGCCCGCACCCACTGCCCACTCTCGATCAGGCCGATCAGGACGGCGTTGACCCGAATGCCGTCCGGCGCCAGCTCCTTGGACAGGGCCTTCATGAGCGCCATGCCGGCGGCCCGGGTGACCGAGCTGGGCTCGCTGGCGCCGCCGGGCGCCTTGGCGGAGATGGCCAGGGTGAAGAGCACCGCGCCACGGCTGGCCCGCAGCTGGGGCAGGGCCAACCGGGTCAGGCGGACGGCCGCCATGAGTTTCAGCTGGAAGTCACCCTCCCACGTGGCGTCGTCGACCGTGTCGATGGAGCCGCCGGAGGCCCGGCCGGCGTTGTGCACGACGCTGTCGATGCGCCCCCAGCGCCCCACGGCGGCGTCGACGAAGGACTCGATGTCGGCCGCCCGCGCCACGTCGGCCCGCACCGCCAGCACGTCACCGCCCGCGTCCTCGATGCTGCCGCGCGCGGCCTCCAACCGCTCTTCGTCCCGGCCGCACACGGCCACCGACGCACCCTCGGCCGCCAGCCGTGCCGCCAACGCCAGGCCCAAACCGTCGGTACCGCCGGTGATGAGGGCCACCTTGCCGGCCAGCTCGAGCTCCATGTCATCCCTCCTTGTCGGCCTGCGACGCCACACCGGCGAGGAACGCGTGCGCCTCGCCCTGCGACCGTAACCGCACGAACCGCAGCTTGGCCCACTGCGGGTCGCGTTCGCAGGCGGCGTAGCGGCTCCGGTACACGCCGTGGCGGGTGGCCGTCCAGGCCACGATCGACTTCTCGGGGGCGAGCGACCACAGGTTCGAGAAGGGCTCCCGATTGCCGTTCCACAGCTCCTGGCGCGTCACGGTACGGCGGACGGTGCGCCGGATCACCTGCGCCATCACCCTGGCGTAGGGCAGGTCGAACCACACGACGGCGTCGGCCTTCTCCCACACCACGTCGCGCACCGCCGAGTAGTTGCCGTCGACCACCCAGCTGCCGCCTTCGGTGGCCACGTCCACCCGGGCCCGGAACTCCTCGTCGCCCAGTTGTGTCCAGCCCGGCTGGTGGTAGATCGCATCGAGCTCCACATGGGCCGAGCCCAGCAGGCGGGCTAGCTCCGAGGCGAGGGTCGTCTTGCCCGAGCCCGAGCAGCCCACGACGGCAACGCGTCTGATGTCAGCGCTCCTGCTCGGTGGGCCGGATGAGGATTTCGTTCACGGCCACCCGTCGGGGCTGGGTCACCGCGTAGCGGATGCTCTCGGCGATGTCCTCGGCCTGCATGATCTCGATCCCGCCGAACGTCTGGGCCATGCCCTCCAGGATTTCGGGGCGGTTGTGGAAGGCCAGCTCCGTGGCCGTCGCCCCGGGCTCGATGATGGTCACCCGCACGTGGCGCGCCGTGACCTCCTGGCGCAGCGACTCGCTGAAGGCGCCCACCCCGTGCTTGGTGGCGTTGTACACGCCGCTGTTCAGACGGGCCACCCGGCCGGCGACCGAGCTGACGTTCACCACGTCGGCCACCGAGCGCGGCTCTTGCTCCGCCGCCGCCAGCAGGTGCGGCAGCGCGGCGTGGGTGCAGTAGAGCAGTCCCAGCAGATTGAGGTTGACCATGCGCTGCCACTCCTCGACCGGCGCGTCCACGATGGGGCCGAGCAGCATCACACCGGCGTTGTTCACCAGCGTGTCGAGCCGGCCCAGCTCGCCCACCGTCGCCGCCACGGCGCGCTCAGCCTGGGCCAGGTCCGTGATGTCCGCCTCTATCACCAGGGTCTTTGCGTCCCCGCCGATGCGCTCGGCCAACGCGTCCAGGCGGTCCTTGCGCCGGGCCACCAGCGCGACGGCGGCCCCTTCGTCGGCCAGCACGGCCGCCGTGGCCTCGCCGATGCCGCTGCTCGCACCGGTCACCAGCGCGACCGTCCCTTCGAGCTTCTTCGTCATGGAATCTCCACCTCGCTCTGTTCTCGGCCGCGACCGGGCCGCCCCACGGTCTAATTGCCCAACGGTCTAATTGATTCCGCCGCCGGTCCGGCCAGGCCAGGCCAGGCCGCCGCCCGCTACACGGTCTCGGTGGGCTCGTTCTTCGCCATACCGTCGGCGTCGGCAAACGGCTCGATGCCGAAGAGGCCGACTGGCACTCCGAGGTCCGTTGGCACCCGGGTCGGCGTGTCGCGGTTGAGGATCTCGCCCCGGAAAAAGGCCGGACGGAACGCCATCCAGACGTACATCAGCACCACGCCGATGATCACCGTGCCCACATCGAGGGCGAAGACGCCCCCGATGACCCGGTCGGTGCCCGGGAACGTGAAGTGGGTGTCACTTTGGGCGGGGTTCCAGTAGTACCAGAAGGACCAGAACATGGCGAACCACAGGATGATGCCGCCGGCCAGCGGCAGGATGCCGCGCATCCACAGGGTGCGGGCGCTCTCCCCCAGGGTCTTGCGGTAGTACCAGAAGGACGAGAAGCCGGTCAGCCCGTAGTAGAAGGCGATCCACACCCCGAGGGCCGACACGGAGTCCACGATCACGCTGTTGCCGTTGGACAGGTAGTTCATCACCACGTAGAGCACGATGGAGATGCCCCCCATGGTCAGGGTCGACACCGTCGGGGTGAGGTACCGCCGGTGGATCCTGCCGAAGGCGTCGGGAATGGCCTTGAACACGGCCATGGACAGCGTGGTGCGGGCGGTGGGCAGGATGGTGGTCTGGGTCGAGGCGGCGGCCGAGCTGAGCACCATCAGCAGCAGCAGATGGGACAGGAAGCTCCCCAGTCCCGACGTCCCGAAGATCGACGACCCGAGCACCGACAGGACGTCACCGACATTGTTGGGATTGGAGAGCCCGATCCCCTTGGTCCCGATGCCGGCATAGGACTGGGTGGCGATGATCACGACGGCGTAAATGGCCAGGAGGATGAACGTGGAAGTGACCGCCGCCCGGCCCGGGGTCTTCTCGCGGTCCTTGGTCTCCTCGTTGACCGAAACCGCGGTGTCCCAGCCCCAGTAGATGAAGAGCATCAGCGTCAACCCCACCATGAAGCTCTCGGGGCCGGGCACGTCGAACGGGTTGAACCAGGACCAGCTGGGGGTGAGGTGCCCCAGAGGCGCCGTGCCTGCCCCCACCTTGTACAGCGCCACCACCGAGAGCACCGTGAGCATGATCAGCTCGATCCCGAGCAGCGCCTTCTGGAAGTTGGCCGAGATCTCGATCCCCACGTAGCAGATGGCGGTCATGGCGACGATCCACATGATCCCGACCAGCAGCACCCATCCACTGTTGGCGTCGTGCCCGATGCCGTTGGCATCGAAGAGCAGGAAGACGTACTGCCCGGCGATCTGGGCCAGGCTGGCCATCACGAGGATGTCGGCGGCGATGATCCCCCATCCCCCGAGCCAGCCCGTCTTGGGCCCGAAGGCCCGGACGCCCCAGGTGAAGGTGGTGCCGCAGTCGGGGTCGGCGTTGTTGAGAGCCTTGTACCCGTAGGAGATGAGGAGCATCGGGACGAAAGCCAGGATGGCGATGATGGGCGTCTGGAGGCCGGCGATCGCGATGACCACGAAGCCGAGGGTGGCGGCCAGGCTGTAGGCCGGCGCGGTGGAGGCGACGCCCACCACGACCGAGGAGATGAAGCCGAGCGCCCCTTCCTTGAGGCCCTTGTCGCCCGCTTCCTTGTCGTGCGCCAGCGTGGCATCGAGGTGCACCATGGCCGCCCCCGTTCTCTCGAAGGAATCTGCCGCACGATACTCAAGCCGCGCCAGAAATGCTCAGATTTTCGAGACGTTTATCCGTTCTCATCCAGATCAGGTGCTCACAGGCACCATTTCAGGGGATGAGCGCTGTTCTCCTGCCTGAAATCGTCGTCAGCCCGGCTCGGCCCGGGTTTGGCCGATTCCCTCGCGCAGCTTCTGGAGGCTGGAGGTGAGGAGCCGCGACACGTGCATCTGGCTGACTCCGACCGCCGCTGCGATCTCGGACTGGGTCAGGCCGTCCACGAACCGCATGCGCAGGATGGACTGCTCGCGCACCGGCAGGGCGGCCATGGCTGGCCCCAGCAGGGCCCTGTCCTCGACCGAGTCGTAGCCGCCGTCGTGCTCGCCCAGCCGCGACAGGAGCGGATCCTCGTCGCTCTCGGTGGCGTCGATGGACGCGGCGCGGTAGCCCTGGCCGGCCTCGATGGCCTCGATCACCGCCTCCTCGGTGGCGCCGGTGGCCTCGGCCAACTCGGCCACGGTGGGGTTGCGTCCGAGCTGCTGCACCAGCGTGGCCGTGGAGTGCCCCAGTTCGAGGTAGAGCTCCTGCACCCGGCGGCTCGCCCGCACGGCCCAGCCCTTGTCGCGAAAGTGCCGCTTGAGCTCGCCGATGATGGTCCGGGTGGCGAAGGGGGCGAAGTCGACACCCCGCGTGGGGTCGTAGCGGTCCACCGACTTGACCAGCGCCACCGAGGCCACCTGCTCCAGGTCGTCGAGGGGTTCGCCCCGGTGGAGAAAACGGCGCGCCAGCTGGTGGGCCAGGCCCAGGTTGGCGCTGATCAGCGCTTCTCGTTCTCCCGGGTCGAGGGGTGGGCGCTCAGCGTCCGTCGCGTCGCAGTCCGGCCCGGGATCGGCTTCCCGGCCGCCCGTCACTCCGCATGCCCCCCCCGGCGCTTTTGGAGCCACGCCCGCACGAAGCCATCCTGGCGCTCCCGGCCGTGTTCGTCGACCAGGGCGTCGAGGATCTGCTCGCTCAGCCGGGCGATCTCCTCGCCGTCTGGGCCGGGTGCGTCGGCCGCCGTCGCCCGCTCGAGCGTGCACGAGACACTGAGGTGGTCCTCGGTGACCAGCAATTCCAGTCGGAGATCACCGTGACGGGCGTCGCTGCCCTGCAGCGTGAGCAGGCAGAGCTCGCCGACGGCCAGCCGGAGGTCGTCGAGTTCTTCGATGTCGAAGCCGGCCCGGGCCGACACCGCGCTGGTCACCAGGCGGGCCAGCACAATGAGGTCGCCGCGCGCCGGGAATGTGAGCTCAATGCGGGAGCCGGCGCCGAGCAGCTCGGTCGACTCGGCCATCAGGCGCCCACGCCCTGGAGGGAGTCCGCGATGGTGAAGACGTTGGTCAGGCCGGTGATCTCGAAGATCTTGACGATGCGGGGATCGGCGATCACGAGGTGGAGGTCCCCGCCCAGCTCCCGGCAGCGCTTCAGGGCCCCGACCAGCACACCGAGCGCGGTGGAGTCGAGGAAGGTGACCCCCAACAGGTCGAGGGCGATGGTCGAGTCACCGTCGGCGATCACGTGGTGGAGGCACTCGCGCAGCTGCGGCGCCGTGGCGACGTCGATCTCCCCGCTCACGGCGACGACGGGGACGGAGCCGTCCCGCCGCTCTTCGATGTGAAAGTCCTGGTCCACGCGACCCTCCTGTGTCACCAACTGCGATGTGAAGCCGAACCGACCCCGTGCAATGGTGATTGGCCAGTCCTTCTATAGCCCCCGGCTCGCCAACGTAAACCTCCAGGGTTTCACACGCAGGACACAGGGGTAGGGACTGGGCGCAGTGCCGGGGGTTGTTGGCGGCCATGGACCGGGGACGATCGGCGGACCGGGCACAATTGAGCCAGCATCGAAAGGACGTAGCGTTCAGTCCCGGCAGTCGCGGGCAGCAACCCGGAGAGAAACGTGCCCGAACCGATCGAAGAGGAGCGCCCGACCAAGCCGAAGAGCCAGCGCGCCGATCGGGCCGAGGCCACCGCAACGCTCGTCGCCCTCGTCTGGGTGTCGGCGGTGGCGGTCATCTTCGCCGTCTCCGGCGGCAATATCTCCTTGGTCGGGTTCCTGGCCATCGGCCCCTTCATCGCGGCGGTCTTCGCGCGCCCCTGGCGGGTGGCGCTGGTCGGCCTCTTGGCCACCTTCTTCGCGGTCATCATCAGCACGCCGCCGCACAGCTACGGCGAGCTCAATCACACGCTGCGCGTCGTGACACAGCTGGCGGCCACCGGCGTGGCCATGTGGATGTCCTACTTGCGCGGCCAACGCGACGCTCAGCTGTGGACGGCCCGTTCCGAGACCCGCAACGAGCGGCGGAGACGTGTGGCGGCCGAGACCTCCCAGCGCATGCAGAGCATGGCGCGGGCACTGACCACGGCGGCCGATCCCTCCCAGGTGGCCGACGCCGTCTTCGCCGCCCTGCGCGACGAGCTCCGGGTCGACGCGGCGACCTTCGCCGTCCTCGGTGAGCACGGCGGCCTGCGCACGCTGCGTCGTTTCGGCTACGACCCCGACGAACCCATCGACGGCGTCCTCTTGTCGCTCCGCCACGACGGGCCGATCCTCGGGCACCACGCAGCGATATTCGCCGAGTCCCGCGACGATCTCCGGCGGCAGCGGCCGGACGTCCTGGCCTCCATGGAGCCCAACCGTTTCCGCGCGCTGGCCGTCGTCCCCATGGTGGTCTCCGACCACACCATCGGCGTCGTGGTCGTGCACTGGCTGGAGGACCGCGACATCGGCCCGCCCGACCAGTCCTTCCTCATCACCATCACCGGCACGGCCGCCCAGGCGGTGGAGCGGGCACGCCTCACGCTCACCGAGTTCGTCAGCCTCGAGCGCAGCCTGCACCTGCACCAGCTGAGCTCGGCCCTGGCCGCCGCCACCACGCCGGGTGACGTGGCCCAGGCCGCCATCGCCTGTGCCCGCCGCGCGCTGGGCGCACAATCTGCCATCGTGCGCGTCCCCTCGGCAGGCGAGGGTGCCCTTTCGTGCGTGGCCAGCAGCGGGCATCCCGCGTACTTGTCCCGTTCCACGATCCCGCTCGACGGCAGCCGGGCCGGCGACGCGTTCACCCAGGGCCGCACCACGGTGGGCACGGTCGGTCCCGACGGCGCGGCGCCCGACGACCTCGTCGAGGAAGTCGTCGAGCACGCGGTGACCGATCTGGGCCAGGCGGTGACGGTGGTCTCCGAGCCGCTCGTCGGCAGTGTCGGCCCGCTGGGGGTCCTGTCGCTCGCCTTCGCCGGCCGGCCAGAGCCGGGCGAGCCCGATCTCCGCTTCCTGTCGACGCTGGCCGGCCTCACCGCACAGGCACTCGAACGGGCCCAGGTCTTCGAGCACGAGCGCGACGCGCTGCGAGCGGCCGAGGCGGGACGGGAGCGCCTGTCCCTCCTGTCGGAGGTC
>DATNLP010000023.1:0-2539 GCA_035602795.1 Acidimicrobiales bacterium
ACCCACACGCTGACAACCGATCGAACCCAAGAGAGCACCTGGTCGGCCACGCCCTGGCATCAGCCGCGGGACGCTCACGCCACCGGAAGGATGCTCCGCCCTCCCAACCGCCAGCTTCTACGGGTCTACGCGGTGGATCGAGGCTTAGAGCTCCAACGTCAGGTGCGTGTTGCGGATGGCGAAGTCAACTGTGTCCACCCACTGCCGCGGTGACCACCGGCCCACCTCGGGACGGGCCGACATCTCGAGCTCGAGCGGGACGAGCACGGTGGCCTGCATGTCGGCGAGCGTGAACTCGGCGTCGAGCAGGTCGAGCACCTCATAGGCCATGTAGGCCCTGGCGATGGCCCAGCTGCGGCCGGGACGGCGGATGCGGCTGGGCCGCGACACGCTGTGCGCGATCTGGGCCGCGCTGCCGTGCGCCAGCAGGTTGATCCACGCCCACACCGGGACGACGATCCCCTTGTCCTCCCAGTACTCGGCCAGCGTGCCGTTCAGGAAGGCCTCGCACTCCTGGGCCACCACGCTGCTCCCGCCCGCTTCCGCGGTGCGCTGCTGCTTCTTCATCGCGTCTTCCTTCCCCGCCTCCGCCCGCCTCCGGCTCTCCGCGCCCGGGCGTTGTGCCTCCATTGTGCAGACTGGGCCCGCCGACCAGTAGGGGCGAAGGTCCTCACCTCAGGCCACCGCCGGCGCGGCACCCCGGGCCGCCGTCCGGGCGGCCAGGACGACGGCGAAGAGCGATACCGCCGTCACGTGCATGGCCGTGCACCACAGGCAGATGGCCCCGATCCGGAACAACTCCGTGTACACCAGGTAGACGACCATGGCGGCGCCGGCCCCCGACCCGACCAGGCGTGCCCGGTCCACCCAGGCTGCCCGGGCGTGCCACGCCCACGGGGTGCACAGCGCGGCCATGGCGACCGCCCAGACCAGGCCGAGGACGGCCAGCGGGACGCCGAGCACCACCGACTCGGGGCTCGTGGTGACCAGCGTGCAGTTCACGACCCCCGTGTCCGGGCAGGCCAGCGCCGCCGGGTCGGTGTAGTGGGTCACGGTCAGGTAGGACGCGATGGCCACCCCGGCCAACGAAAGGCCGAGCCCCGCCGCCACGGCCCATCCCGGAACCCGTCCGCTGGCGTTCCTCGTGGCGGCGGCCATCGTCACGACGCCCCCAGCGTCTTGGCGATGGCGGCGATGGCCGGGGAGTCGCACACGCTGCTCGGCTGGTTGCCGGTGACCGAGCAGATGGCCGCCGTGATGTCGTTCGCCGTGCCGTCGATGGCCTGGGCCACCGGGCTCGACGGGTCGTCCAGCTGCGCCGCGATCTGCGACTGCGACAGGCCCTGCAGCACCTGGGGGGAGTAGCTGGCGCCTGTGATGACGTACTGGTCGGCGATGTCGAGGAACGGGATGCTGCCCTGTTGGTCGTAGTTGCTGAGCAGGGTGACCTGCGCGGCCGTCGGCGTCTGCAGCGTCGGGTAGGTGCCGCCGACCTCCTGGTTGGTCGCTTCCTCGACGGGCTGGAAGTCCACGTAGGCGCTGGAGTAGCTCGACCCGTAGAACGAGAGCGTCTGCGTGTCGGGGTAGACGTCCGAGCTCGAGGAATGGGTCCCCGACAGGCCCGAGAAGGTCCCGAAGCGCGACAGCGCGACTGCCACCGCCCACCGCTCGGCCGCGCAGTACGGGCAGTACTCGGCGCCCACGTAGGTGACGAGGGGCTTGCCATCGCTCCCACGGCCGATGGCTGCGTTGCCACTCGTCCGGCTCGGCAAGACGTCGGAGCTGGGGCTGCCGACGACGTCGAGCGTCGAGGCCGGCACGGAGAGCGCCGCCAGCACTGCGGGCGACAACGTCGTGGTGCCGGCGTCGTCCGTCGAGCCGGTCCCTGCGGCCTGCAGGTGCGACGAGCCGGCCGCAGCGCTGGCCGGACCGCCTGCCGTCTTGATGATGACCATCGTCGCGATGGCCGCCACGACCAGGCCGACTGGGATCAGGGCGGCCAGCATGGGGTGCCGGGAGCGGAGGGTGGTCGGAGGCGGCGGCGCCGAGCCGGACTGCCGCCGTCGGGCCAGCGTGGCGGACGCGGCGCCGTCCTGCCTGGGCGTGGTCCTCCGGGCGGACGCGGATGCGTTCTTGCTGGTGGTCTTCGATGCGTTCTTGGGGGCCGGCCGCGTCACTCGCGACGACCCGGTGGGGTATTTCGGCATTGGTGTTCTCCTGATATGGCCGAGGCGGCGCCGTGCGCACGCGCTCGGAAGCTCGATGTGGGGGCCGTACGACGGCCTCCCGTGACGGTGGGAACGGCGCCACCGCGCCCGAAGGTGGGCGTGACGGTGCGCCGCGTGCGCTCCGAGCTAGGAGAACTGAGGCGGGTGAAAGAGCGGGTCGCTCGTCCCGGCCGGCAGGGCGACGAGGCCCCGGGCGCGGCGGCGCAGTCCCGCCGTGGCCGCGGCCACGACCGCGAGCGCGCCGAGGATGGCGGCGAGCGCCACCCCGGGAGACGGTGCAGTGGGCGAGGGTGCCGCCTTGCCGCACGTGG
>DATNLP010000029.1:0-10190 GCA_035602795.1 Acidimicrobiales bacterium
TCGAGCCGGCCGGTGGTGCCGTCCGCTCTGGCGGGGCGACCCCAGCAGAGACGGGTCGACGTTCTGATCGGTCCGGAAGAGGTTGGGCGCCACCTCGACACCGTTCAGCGACAGCTCGTCGAGGATCTTGGGCCGCAGGCCGGTGGGCACGAGCCGCCCGATCCCTTCGCCCATGTCGACCCGGTGGAAGATGTCCTGGAGCAGGACGGTCTCGCCTTCCATGCCCTGGATCTCGGTGATGGACGACACGACGCGGCCGCCGCCGGGCATGCGTTGCAGCTGCACCAGCAGGCCCACGGCCAGGACGATCTGCTCGCGGATGGCCCGCTGCGGCAGCTCGACGCCACCCATCATGACCATCGTCTCCAGACGGCCCAGCAGCTCGCGCGGGCTGTTGGCGTGCACGGTGGTCATAGAGCCGGCGTGACCGGTGTTCATGGCCTGGAGCATGTCGAGGGTCTCGGAGCCACGGCACTCACCGACGATGATGCGGTCGGGCCGCATACGCAGTGAGTTGCGGACCAGGTCCCGGATGCGGATCTCACCGCTGCCCTCGGCGTTGGCGGGCCGGGTCTCGAGCGTGACGGTGTGCTTCCCCTGGAGCTGCAGCTCGGCCGACTCCTCGATAGTGATGAGGCGCTCGCCGTCGGGGATGAAATTCGACAGGACGTTGAGCATGGTCGTCTTGCCGGTGCCGGTACCGCCGACCACGACCATGGAGATCTTCCCCCGGACACAGGCCTCGAGGAAGACCGCGGCATCCATGGAGACCGAGCCCAGGCCGATCAGGTCCTGCATGACCATGGCCCGCTCGGGGAACTTCCGGATCGTGAGCACGGCACCCCGTAGAGCCAGCGGCGGCACGATGGCGTTGATACGGGACCCGTCGGCCAGGCGGGCATCCACCATGGGTGACGACTCGTCGACGCGGCGGCCGACGGCGGCGACCATGCGGTCGATGATGCGCCGGTACTGAGCCTGCGACGCGAAGACGACCTCGCTGTGTTCGATCTTGCCCTTGCGCTCGATCCAGACCTCGTCGTACGCGTTGCACATGATCTCGGTGATGGTCCCATCGGCCAGCAGGACCTCCAGCGGCCCGTAACCGAGGGAATCCTCGAGCATCTCGTCCACGAAGCGTTGGCGCTCGATGGGCGAGATGCCGATGTCCTCGCGCTCCAGGATTTCGTTCACCGTGGTGCGGACCTGGGAACGCAACTCGTCCGGCGAGAGATCAGCCGCCCTGGGCGCGATCTCGGCCAAGACCTTGGCCTGTACCTTCGCCTTGGACTGCGACCACACCTCGCTCGAACTGGAGCGGTCCGTGCTGCGGCGGCGGGGCGTCTCTCCGCTCGGCGTCCTATCGGTGATCCGCCTCTTCGGCTGTTCGGACCCCGCGTCTTCCGCCGGGGCGACGCCGTCCGCCGCTGCGAGCTTCTCGGACAGGTTCATGGCGATCAGGCCCTCTCGAGCTCAGGCACCTTGGTGGTGCGACCCTTCCTCCGCAGTCGCCAGAAGCTGCGGCCCTCGTCGATCTCGGCGGTGTGGTTGGCACTCGTGCCGAGGACAGGCTGGGCCTCGCCGGACAGGAACTGATGCATGCCACCGGCCAGCTTCTTGCCGATGTCGGAATTGGCGGCCGACACGAGCGCCGGCTTCCCCTTGTTGATCGACTTCATGACCTCCCGCGAATACGGGAGCGTCGAAATGATCTTGTTGTCGAGCACCTCCTGGACGTCGCTGATGTCGATGCCGATGTCTTCCTCCACCTTGTTGAGCACGACGCCGATGCTGTCAGCGTTGATGCGTAGCTTCTCGAGCGTGGTCAAGAAGACCCGCATGTTCCTGATGCTGGGCAGGTCGAGGGTGACCATGCAGAGCACCCGGGTCGAGTGGTCGAACGCGGCCAGGACCATTTCCGACAGCTGGGCCGGGGTGTCGACCACGATGTAGTCGAAATGCCGCCGCAGCGATCCCATCACCTTGTAGACGTCCTTCGGTGCGATCATGTCGGCGTCGGCCGGGCTGAACGGCGCCGCCAGGACCGAGAACCCGAGCTCGCACTCCTCGAGGTATTCCTCCACGTGTTCGTCCAGGTCGTCGTCGTCCACCGGCTCCCGCGACAGCAGGTCCGAGATGGTGAACCGCGGCCGCAGGTGGAGCGCCGTCGAGACCTCCCCGAACTGCAGGTCCAGGTCGACCAGGCAGACCCGCTGGCCTGTCTGGGCGGCCAGGTAGCAGGCGAGGGTGGTGGCGTAGAAGGTCTTGCCGCACCCGCCGCTCGAGGACGCAACGGTGAAGACCTCGGCGAACTGCGGGCGGTCGACCACGACCCCGTGCGCCACCACCGGCAGCGTCGGGGCACCGTCGGACTGCGACACGTCGGCGATGTCAAAGGCCCGCTTGAGCGCCGCCGACAGCTGGCGCTTGCTGGTCGGGTACTCCACGAGCTCGACCGCCCCGGTCCGCACGATGTCACTCAAGTTGGCCTTGGGCTTGGGCCCGAGGGCCAGCATGACGGCCGGGACGGCTGCCGTGGCCCGCAGGTTGGCCAGGCGGGCCATGCCGGCGTGGCTGTCGAACACCGGTCCGGCCACGAGGACGTCGAACGGGCCTTGCTGCTGCACCTCGTCCACCACGTCGATGACGTTGGTGCTCGTGACCACCTGGTAGCCCGGGCCGAGCGAGGCCTGGATGGCCCGGCTCAGGGCAGGCGAGCGGCTGATGACGAGAATCCGGCGGGAGATCATGGGGCGCTCGTGGTCTGGTCGGTCCCGATGCACTGCCCCACGGTTGGGGGCAGGGTGTCCTGTTGCGTCTGAACCACCGAGATCGCCTCGTTCTGCGAGAGGAACTGGAGCGTCCTGGCCTGGCTCGGCTGCAAGGCCAAGAGCAGCGTCTCGGCGCTCGGGATGGTCCGTCCGGTCGACGACGCCCCCTTGGTCCCGGCGAGAGAAGGGCTGGTGCTCGAGACATCCAGTACCTGGACGTCGGTCATGGCCAGCTCGGTGCAGGGAAGCGGCAACCCGTTGGACGAAGTGCTGTTGCTCGAGACCTTCGTGATGTTGGCGTAGACGTCGACATGGGAGCCCGGCTGCAGGTAGCCGGCCAAGGCCTGTGCCCCGTCGATGGTGACGGTCATGGCGTCGAGGCCCTGTGGCACCGAGATGGATGACGTGCTGGCCATCAGTTCGGTCGACGTGATGGCGTGACCCTTGGCGATGGCCGAGTTCAGCACTTCGTCGCTCAGTCCCTGGAGCGAGGTCAGATCGGAAGGTGAATACGACTTGGTCGGCACCAACTCGAGGGAAACCATGCTCTGCGAGACCATCGCCGAGCCGGTCGTACCGGCCGGGATGTTCTTCGTGGCTATGACGGCCGACGTGGTCACCGGCGCCTGGACCGCGGATCCACCGGCGTGCTTGCTGGCACCCTGCACGCTCGCATATGCGATGGCACTGCCCGCAATGAACAGAATCGCTCCAATGAGGACAAGTATGAGCGTCTGCTTCTTCACAAAACATTCCCCCTCTCACAACCGACGGACAATGTGCCGAGACCGTCACCAGTTCGTCGCCGTTGGTTCCGTTGGAGGGTACGACGGGAAAGTGCTCGACGTATATAGGACCTTTTGACCATTGTCCAATGGAGCGTCCCAGGTCGGAGCACCAAATGGTCCATATGTCCTATGTACCGAGACTGGCTGACCGCGCACAATCAACTCGGGATGTATCGCGGCGTCAACCGATTGCCAAACGGTTGCGGCGCCCAGGGGTACAGAGGAGGGGGGTCCGCGTTGGGACCGCGCACGTGGGACATTGCCAGGACACTGAGGCGGCGTAACGGGGACGAGCGAGGCGCGGAGATGGTCGAGTTCGCGATCGTCGTCGTGCTGCTCATCGCGATCCTCTACGCAATCATCTCCTATGGCTTGATCCTGGCCGCCCAGTCGACGCTGACCCAGGCCGCCGCTGATGCAGCCAGATCCGGGTTGGTTGCATCATCATCCGCGGTCACGACCGCCGAGTCGCAAGCGCTTACGGACGTCAGCTGGATGGACAAGGGGTGCAACACCCCGGACATCTCGGGATCGGCCACCGGCTCCCCCATGACGTGCAAAGCCACTGAGGAGCAATGTCCCTCGAACCCCAGCATCGAGTGCCTCTCGGTCACCGTGTCCTATAACTACAGCTCGGATCCGCTCTTCCCCGAGCTTCCTGGTCTCAGCATCATTACGCCGTCGACCATGTCGTCGACCAATGTTGTCCAGTTGGGCTCGGTTTCGTGATCGGACGAGTCTGGAGTTGGATCCGGCGCCATCGCGACGAGGAGCAGGGCGCCGTCCTGATCTTCACCGCCATCGCCATGGTCGCGGTTTTGGGGGCCGGCGCCATGGGCGTGGACGTCGGCTTCACTGTGTATGGCAGCCGCGAGGCGCAGGCGATGGCCGACACCGCGGCGGCCGACATCATTCAGTACATCAACAACGCGGATCAAGAGACGTCCAACCCCGGCGTGCAGAGCTACCTGAACACCAAGCTCAGTGGCGTCCTGCAGGACAACAACTCCAACGCCAAACTCACCGTCACCCCCATGCTTTACAGCGGTGGTGTGTACACCGTCCCGGCCGGTGGCTGCAAGCTCCCCATTCCCACGCCACCGACGTACCCGGCTTGCAACGCAGTGGCTATCCAGGCGACCCAGGCCGTTCCCCAGCCCTTCTGGGGTGGGTTCAACAACCTGGCCGGCAAGAGCGGAAGCGGGTTACCGCCGACCGGCAGCGGCAGTAGCGGATGCGGGCTGACGACCGTGACCGGGTGCGGCATCGGGTGCAACGGCATGAGTACTCCGTGTTTCGACTGCCCAGTAGGCGGGTGCACCACGTGCCCGACCACGTCGTGTTACACCTGGTTGCCCCAGTCCACGTTCTCCATCGGCACCTACCTGGCCAGCTTCGATTCCCAGCAGGTGGCCCTCCTCAACGACATCTTCGGAAACTCACTCGGCACAGTCGGCGTCACAGCTGTTGGCTACGAGGGTCTCGCCAATACCGATGTGACGCTCAATCAGCTGATCACCGCCTCCGGCGGACTGCTAACCACCGACAACGTGTTGACGGCGAGCTACAGCGCGGCCCAGTGGCAGGCCATATGGCTGGCTGCCGTCGAAAACCAGGAGGGAAGCCTGAACTGCGGCGCCGCGCCAACACCGTTACAGTGCAACGCCGCCACGGCACTAGGTCCGAGTGAGATGACCCTCACCTCGTCGTCGACGACGAACGTCGCGCTGTGCGCGCTGGTCGTGGTCAACGGTGAGAACTGCTCGGTGGCAGGGGCGGACGCCGCAGCGAACCAACCCGAGATCACGTACTCCGGTCTGGACGCAAGTCTGAATGTCCTCCAGATGCTTACCACGGAGGCGGAGCTCGCTAACGGAAGCAGTGCCGTCAACGTGACCTCGGGCCTGCAGATCTCCGGGGTCACCGGCACCTTGACGACCGATGTGGTAGGGCCCGCGCAAATCGCGACCGGTCCGGTTGGAAGCATCACCTCGCCGGCTACCGGATGCCCCCCTTCGTCGGGTACGGCCACCTGTGCCGAGACGGCGCAGGTCTCAGCCGATCTCTCGCTTTCCATCCTCGGCGTAGTAGGGACGGTCGACATTCCGCTGTCGGCGGCAGACGGGATCGCGACACTGACGACGATGACCTGTGCCAACACCGTCAACGGTGCGATCACGAGCACGAAGATCACCTCCGAGACGACCACGGCCACGGCCGCGGTCACCCTGGCCGGTGCCGCCGTCGCCACACTGACCCTCAGCGGCGCATCGGCTTCGGCCCAGTCGTACACCGCCAGCGTGGTGCCGCCGACAGCATCGACGGCGTCGGCCGGTACCAACCCGAGGCAGGTCGGGACCGACGATCCGACCCCGACCATCAGCGGGCCAACCGGGCTCTACACGGGGCTGTTGAGCAGCCTCCTCGGGACGTGGACGCCCCCGCTGAACACGTGGACGCCCGGACCGCTCTCGGACGCCATCGGTCCGCTGCTCCAGGCGGCGGGCGTGACCGTGGGCGGTGCCGACGTGGCCGATCTTGGGACCGATTGCGACGCAATTGAGATCGGTTCATGAGCGCCCCGATACCCCTCATCGGAGGTGCGCTCTTAGGTGTGGCGGCTGGTTCCCTGCTGGTCCCTGTCACCCGTAGGGAACTGGCCGCCGCCCTGGCACGATCTTCGCCGGGGCAGGAAACCGAAGCGGTCGAGGCCACGAGCCCGCGCCTGACGGCATGGCACTGGGTCGCCCTCGCCGCCGCCTCCGGCTTGCTCCCGGCCTACGTCTTGCACAAGGTCGGCTGGTCGATCATCGCCTTGCCGCCTTTGCTGCTGCTCGTTGGTCTGATTCAGTTGGCCTACTGTGACCTCACGCGGCGGCTTCTGCCCAAGACCCTCGTCTACGCGCTGACGGGAGCCGTGCTCGTGAGCGGCATCGTCATTGCCGGCGTCATGCACGAGTGGGGTCGGCTGCGGGTGGCCGCCATCGGTGGGGCCGTCTTCTTCGCGCTGTTCTTGATTATCAATTTGATGAACCCTCGTTGGCTGGCCTTCGGCGACGTGCGGCTCTCGCTCGTGGTCGGATTCGGGCTGGCCTGGGTGAGCCCGGTGGCCCTGCTCGAGGGCTTCTTCGTGGCCAACCTGCTGGCTGCGATCGTCGGGTTCTTGCTGATGGCGTTCCGGGGCGCCGGCCGGCGATCCGCCGTGCCCTTCGGGCTCTTTCTGGCCATCGGCGCCGCGCTCGTCCTCGCTGCCTGGAGCTGACGCGCCGCGCCCGCGCGGCAGTTGTCAACGCCGGCGGAAGTGCCGATCGATTTCGTTGGCGTACGTCCGCCCCAGTGAGTCTGCATTGGCACGGATCCACTCGCTCATCCTGACGACACCTGTCGTGGGGCCATCGGTGTCGGCCAGGCCATTGGCCATGGCGTGGAACTCGTCACCCGTGAGCAGGACGTCGCGCAACGCCAGGCCCAAGAGGGACGCCAGCACCGGGACCAGCGCGCCGGGGATCCGTACGACCAGGCTCCGGCTGCCGACCGCGTCCCGAACGAGGTTGACCAGTTCGAAGAACGTCGGCCGTTCGGGGCCCACGGCGTCGATCACCTTGTTGTCCCGCTCGTAACCGGATGCCACGGCCAGTGACGCCAGGTCGTCGATGTGGATGGCCCGGATCCGGTAGTCACCCCGACCACCCACGCCGAACACGGGCAGGTGCCGCAGGAGCCAGGCGATGTTGTTGATCAGCACACCGTCGCCACCGAAGAGGATGGCCGGCCGGAGCACGGCGTAGGGCACGTCGACCTCGGCCAGCGCCCGTTCGACCTCGGCCTTGCCACGGAAATAGGCATACGGGGACGAGATGCTCGGATGGGTGATCGACACATGGACGATCCGCTCCACCCCAGCCCGGCGAGCGGCGTGGAACAGGGTGCGCGAGTTGGCGACGGCACGATTGTGGTCATCGCTTCCGTGCGGGAACCGCACCCAGTACGTGTTGTACAAGGTGGTCGCTCCCTCGAGAGACCGGGTCAACCCGAGTACGTCGTCGAAGTCGAGTGACCGCACGTCGATCGGCTGCCCGGCTTCGGCGCGGTCGGGATGCCCGGTCAGCGTCCTGACGTGCCTTCCGGCGTCCAAGAGCCGGCGGGCGATGGCGCCCCCCGAATAGCTGAACGCGCCGGTCACGACGTCGAACCCGTCTGAGGGGCTCAGCACTGCCCCATCGCGCAACGTGCTCGCCTCAGTCATGTCGCCTCCTCCTGGACCGGAACGGCCCCGAACATCTCCAACAGGCCTGTCAGCTGCCGGGCGCGGTCGAACAGCGAGAGCGCCGGTGCCCGGTCCCCGTCCAGGTGCGCCAGCATCTCGAGCCCGAGATACAGCGCCACGATGGCGTGCGCCAGCAGGTCGGGCTCCACCAGCGCGGGCAACGACGTGCCGTCGAGGACGCCCCCGACCGCGTCGGCCGCGAAGGTGCGCCACGGGGCGATTCGCGCCGCGACCTCCGGTGCCAGGCCCGGCGTCGACGTCGCACCGGCGATCATCTCGGCCAGGACCGCGATGTGGCCGGCGTCGAGGTCCTCCTCGAAGACGGCCTGTGCCGTGTCGACCAATCCCGCCAGGCCGGACGCTCGATCCACCGCTTCCTGGTAGCGGAGACGCCGGGTCTCGCTCACTTCGTCCAGGGCCGCCAGGAGCAGGTTGGGCACCGAGCCGAAGTAGTAGAAGACCAGTCCCTGGTTGCAGCCGGCCCGGCGGGCGATCTCCCGGGCGCTCGCCCCGGCGTAACCCACGTCCCTGAGGGCCTCGACGGCGCCCCGGACGAGGGCCTGGCGCGACTCCTCGCTGCCGGCCGAGGCCGGCTGCCCCACCGCTGCCTTGGTGCCTGACTTGGCCATCGGATTCCTTAATCGTTTGCTTTGAGCGATTGATTAAAGAGTAGCTCGCAACGCCCCGCCGGGCAAGTGGGGGCACGTGGCGGGCGGTAACGTCCGACGCGTGTCCTCCCGGCTCCTGACCCCCGAACTCAAGGAGCGCTGGGACACCGACGGCTGGTGCGTGATACCCGGCGTCATCCCGGCCGAGCAGTTGGCAGGCGCCCAGGACGCCGTCCACCGCCACTTCCCCACCCCGGCCGAAATGGTCGAACTCGGCGGGACCGAGGCCGGACAGTGGCACACGTGGGATGCGCCCTGGCCCGAGTTCCCGTTCCACAGCACTCGGCTCAATGCGCTGATCCTGCATGACAACGTGATCGACATCGCCGAGGGCCTCCTGGGCACCGCGGAGCTCGCGCTCTACATGGGCATCGTGACGGCCAAGTACGCACAGCAGGCCTCGGGCTACAACCAGCTCCTGCACGCCGACTACCCCAACCACATGTTGGTGGTGCCCCGGCACGAGCTCGGCTACCAGCAGGTCGAGTTCTTCGTCTACCTGACCGACGTCACCACGGAGGACGGCGCCACCCGCTTCGTCTCGCGGCAGAAGACGAAGGACATCCCAGTCGAGCGACACACCTTGAACTACGTGGACTACGGCGACCTCTACGACAAATCGTCCGACGCGTCGGCACCGGCCGGATCCGTCGTCGCCTACCGACCCGACGTCTACCACCGCTCGGTCGACCATACCGACCCGACCCGCTACCGGATCATGCTGCATGTCTCGTTCCGCCATCGTGACGCCGCGTGGGGCGGCTACCAAGCCTGGCCGTTCCGCGGTTTCTCCATGGAGCTGAGGAAGTACGTCCAGCAGGCGACGCCGCGCCAGCTGGCGCTCATGGGCGTGCCGGAACCGGGCCACCCGTATTGGAACGAAGCCACCCTGGCCGGCGTCCAGTCCCGCTACCCAGGGCTCGACATGTCACCCTGGCGCGACGCGTTGCGCTGACCGGCTACGGGGCCGTGAGCGGCGAGCCCGGGGCCACCAACGGCCAGGGCGTCTCGCTCTCGGCCACCAGTGACAGGTCGAGCAGGAGCTCCTCGCGGTGGTGGCCGGCCAGCACCTGCAGACCCACCGGCAGGCCGTCCACCAGGCCGGCCGGAATCGTGACGGCCGGGCTCCCGTTCAGGTTGGACGGCGCAGTGAGCGCGGCGTTGTTCATGATGGCGCGGACGAACCCGATCTCGTGGATGAGATCGCGGCCGGGCAGCGTCGAGGGCGGTGGCCCTTCCGCCTCGAACGCCACGTCGGGGTGAGTGGAGCAGAACACGAAGTCCGCCTGGTCGAACAGGTCGGCCAGGGCGCCGTTGAGCTGGCGCCGGTACTGCTCGATCGACGCCGCCCGCTCGAGGTTGTAGCGCTCCTGCGCGCTCTGCAGGCCGGCGGCGATCTCGCTCGAGAGGTCGGGGACGCAGTCCGGGTAGGCGTCACCGAGGTCAGCGACCAGCGGTGGCTGGTTGGCCATGGCCCAGGCGCCACGTAACGGGGGCAGGGTACTCTGGACACCCACGATCCGCAGACCGGCCGCCTTGGCCAGGCCCTCGGCGGCCGCCTGGACGAGCTCGGCCACCTCCGGTCGGACCTCGGCGATACCCAGGTCGACAAGGATGGCGGCGGTCATGCCCGACAGGTCATAACCGCCCAGGCCCGCTTCCCACCCGCCCACGACCGGCAGGCTCAGGGGGTCCC
>DATNLP010000033.1:0-9380 GCA_035602795.1 Acidimicrobiales bacterium
CTACGTGCGCTCACCGATTGGGTACGCCTGCCGGGATCACCCGCTGGGATTCGTGACGAACTGCGCGCCTGCGCCGCCGATGTCGCCGTCGGGGGGCCGAGCCGATGCCTCGACGACGCCGTGGCACTCCTGGAGGAGCGATGACGAGCATCGAGTGGAGCGACGGGCTTCTCGACAGCCTGCGCGGCCAGGCGGACCCCGAGGGCGATGTCGTCGTCTCCACGTTGTTCGAGGGCACGGGAGACTCGACGTCAGCCTTCCGCGCCCTGGTGGTGCAGCAGAACGAAGTGTCCGACCCGGTCCTCCAGGCGTACCTCGACCAGAAGGACGACGCGCCGGAGTGGGCCGATGCCGCCCGGGTCGCCGCCGGCCAGGAGTGCTTCGCCCGCTGGGGCTCCCACGTGTTCACCGCCCTGTACGCGGCCGCGCTCCCGTCGGCGTACGCCTGCCGGCGGGGCGTCCAGGTGCTCGGCCTGACGGCTCGGCTCGAGACGGACGCCAAGCGGCGACTGAACGAGACGGCGCAATTCCATCTCGACGTCATGGACTCGGGCGGGCTCGAGTTCGGTGCGCGCGGCTTCGCCGACGTGCGGCACGTCCGGCTCATGCACGCGGCGGTCCGCTGGCTCATAATGAACGATCCCCGGGTGCACTGGGACCCGACATGGGGTGTTCCCATCAACCAGGAAGACCTGCTCGAGACACTCCTGACCTTCACCGAGATCGTGTTCGAGGTGTTCGACCGCACCGGTGTGGTCTACACGGACGAGGAGGCCGACGACTATCTCCATGCCTGGTCGCTCGTCGGGCACTACCTCGGCGTCCGTCCGGACCTGCTTCCGCTGACCCGCGCCCAGACCAAGGTGTTGATGCCGATCACCCGCCGGCGCCAGTTCGGTTCCAGCGACGCCGGCCACGCGCTCATGGCGGCGCTCCTCGACCAGGGCACGCGGCTGGCCCCCCCGGGACTGCGGGGCTTGCCGGCGACCACGGTGCGCTTCTACGTGGGGGACGACACAGCGGACCTGCTGGGGATCCCTAAGGCGGACTGGACTCGTGTGCTCTTCGAGCCCTTGGCCGACGTCACCCGCCGGCTCTCGCTGGAGCGGCTGCACCGCCACTTCCTCACCGGGCTTTCCAACCACATCGGCTTCGGCATGCTGTCGCTCGCCGTGCGGGGCGAGCGCTATGGGGGCCGCCCGGCCTTCGCAGTGCCGACCTCGCTCGCGGCGCGCTGGAACTTGCCGACTACAGCGGTCCCGGCGGCAGGCTCCCCGTAGCCAAGACGGCTAGCTGGGCGTCGGAGAACGGAGGAGTGAACAGACTCGGGTCGCGCTGGCGCGAGCGGAACAGGTTCACGATGTAGTTCATGCGCTCCTCCAGCTTCGCCCAGTCCCGCGCGCCGGACGGTGCCCCGGTTCCGCCCGTCTTGTCCCACTCCGCGACGACGGCAGCCGCCGCACCAGGGAGGTCGCGCAACGCGGGCGGGAACATGCCGTCCGGCAGCGGGGGCACGTCACGCCGGAGGTCGAGCGTCTCGCTCGCCGTGACCAGTTGCATGATCGTCTCGGTGAGCGCGGTGTCCCAGGCGGCGTCGAGCACCTCGCAGATCTGACCGGTCAGTCCGTCGAGAGCGCGTCGTGCCTCCGGCGTCGGGACATGCCCGACCACGTCGTTGTCGATGACTCTCTTGAGGGTGTCCGAGATTGCCGCGTCCAAGGCCGAGCTGATCGCTGGCTGCAGGCGCTGCTGTTCGTGCGACACGGCCAGCGTGTTGGCCTGGAGCACCAGAACGGCTCGCTCGTCGGGCTGGCCAAGGGCCTGCCCGTAGGCGGAGAAGGCCTGGACCACGGCGGTCCCGTCGACGTCGGTGCCGGCCCGGGCCAGTGCGGCCGACAGCGCCTCCGACGTGGCCGCGTGGGTCTGGCGGTTGGCCTCGAGCAGCTCCGTAAAGAGGGGGGCCAGCTCCGAGAAGACAAGGACGTTCCCGTCGGCGATCGATCTGGCGACATCGGCCGTCACCTCGTCGACGGCGCGGGCCAGGTGGTCGTGCACCAGATGCTCGGCGGCCCAGGCTCCGACCCCGTGATTGAAGCGGTGTAGGACATCCTGGGTGGCCTCGTTCTCGACGAGCAGCTGCTTGACCCGCGCCGGCAGCACCTCCCCGCGAATGGTGGCACCCGCCGTCTTCGACGCCCACACGGCGAAGGCACACCAGGTGGCGTCCTCCCCGACCCCTGCGTCGCGCAAATCGGAGGCGAGCTCGTGGTAACGCTGGGTGATGTGCAGGTTGCGGAGCACCGGGTCGGTCATGCCGGCGATCTCCTCCACCGACGGGGTCACCGGGATCTCCTCCACCGATGCGGTCACCGGCGCATCGTAGATGGCGCCCCCGCCGCGCCGCTGGGGCGCTGCACTACTTCGGTCGCCGGACCTTGAGCCGTCGTCCGGGTGCTCGTAGCGGCCCGATCGCACGGGATGAGGCCCCGAGCGCAAGACGCCGAGGACGTTGGTCAGGCAGTCACGGGAACCCGTCAGCAGGGTGGCCACGGTGCCACGGCGCCCGCAAAGCGACAGCACGGTGGCACCAACTCCGCGGGCCCGGCGTCCGAGCTGATCGATGACCGGGCTCATGCCCGGCCGACGGTACCCGCTCACTCCACCTCGCTGGCTGGCCTCGCGCTACCCTCGCTGGGAACCGGAGGAAAGCTCATGCACCTCGACATCCACGTACCCCGCTTCACCTGGCCCGGTGGCCCCGAGGCGATAGGTCCCACCTTCGCCTCGCTGGCACAAACGGCCGAGGAGATTGGGGTGCGGACGCTGTCGGTCATGGACCACTGGTTCCAGATGGAGATGCTCTGGCCGGCCGAGGAGCCGATGCTGGAGGGCTACACGACCTTGTCGTTCGCCGCGGCCAAGACGGACCGGTTGCGCTTCCGCATGCTGGTGGGCGGCGTGACGTACCGCCACCCCGGGTTGCTGGCCAAGACCGTGACCACCCTCGACGTCCTCTCGGGTGGGCGGGCCGAGCTGGGGCTGGGGGCAGCCTGGTACGAACGCGAACACCGGGGCCTCGGGGTCCCGTTCCCTCCACTGGGTGAGCGGTACGAGCGACTCGAGGAGACGTTGCAGATCTGCTTCCAGATGTGGAGCGACGACAACGGTCCGTATGAGGGCACGCACTACCAGCTGGCCGAGACGCTGTGCTCCCCGCGGCCGGTCAGCTCGCCTAGGCCGCGGGTGCTCATCGGGGGCGGAGGAGAGCGAAAGACGCTCCGCATCGTCGCCACCTACGCGGATCTCTGCAACGTGATCGGGGATGCCGCCACGGTGGCGCACAAGGTCGAAGTCCTGCGACACCACTGCGACGACGTGGGGCGCGATCCGGCCGAGGTGGAGGTGACGGCCCTCACGATGGTGCCCGAGGACGCCGACGCCGACGCCATCCTCCGAGAGGCAGAGGCCATGTCGGCCGCTGGCGCGCAGACGATCGTCATCCGGTCCACCGGGCCTGAGCCGTCCAGGTGGCTGGAGGAGACGTGGGGACCCGTGGTGCCGAAGCTGGCCGACATCGGCTGACGGGCAGCAGGTCGGCTCGACGGGACCCGGTGCACCTGGCTCAGCTCAACGTGGCTCGCCTCCGGGCTCCGATGGAGGATCCTCTGATCGACGACTTCCGGCTGAACCTCGATCGGATCAATGCCCTGGCCGAATCCAGCCCGGGCTACGTGTGGCGCCTGCAGGACGAGAGCGGGAACGCCACCGGGATCAAGCCGTTCGGTGACGACCTCGAGATCGTGAACCTGACGGTGTGGGAGTCGATCGATGCTCTTGCCGGCTTCACGTACCGGTCGGGACACGTGGAACTCCTCCGCCGCCGGCGCGAGTTCTTCGAGGCGCCATCCGGACCGGTGCTCTGCCTGTGGTGGATCCCCGAGGGCACGACGCCGACGGTCGAGGACGCCATCGCCCGCCTGGAGCACCTCAGATCCAACGGACCGAGTCTCACGGCGTTCACGTTCCGGCACCGCTTCGACGCCGTGGGCGCGCCTGCTCTGGGCACAGGCGATCGCGATCCCGGCTCGGCTTAGTCACGGACGCCGCTGCGCGTACGACGCATGCCACACCCACCCGTGGACGTTTCGTGTGGTGCGCTCCGGCGAGTCCATTATGTTGCACCCCGGGGCCGCTAGCTCATCCGGAAGAGCAGGGGACTTTTAATCCCAAGGTGCCGGGATCGAGACCCGGGCGGCCCACCCAGTTAACCAGGAACGAGCAGGCTCGGGGAAGGTTGGGTGCTCCGATTTTCGATCAGCATCTACAATAGGTGACCAACGAAGCCCAAAGTACAAGGCCTGCGACGGTCGCGCTTGCGGCTATCCACGCGACAATCAACATCGTGGATGCTTTGCTCGGCGAGACCTGCTCGAGAACCGGCTGGCTCCGCGGCGGGTCAACTGATTGACGCTTTCGATCTGAAGCGGGCTCAGATGGGAAGGTTGGGCTCGTTGTGGCGTCGCTAACAGCCGTCTCGACCTTAGGAACGACGGACATGTCAATCTCCTCAGATTTGATGTTCAGTAATGGATACAAGACGGATTGGGTGTCGAAGCCTCATGTTTGCGATGGCAACGGTCCAAGCCACGCACACGGAATACAAGATGCGCCGATCGTCGGATCCGAGCGACTCGCCACTGCACCCGCCGCCTTAGGCCGGGACTCCCACCCGGAGGTCGGATGTTCAGTTGCTTCCCCGGGCACTCAAGACGAAGGTCAAGGGCGATCTTCGCGACCGGCACGATGCCGACAGCTCGTACGGTCGTGGCGGCGAACGGGTAGCGAGTCTGCCTTCAGGTCAATTCCGATCAGCAGGCAAGGAGTGAGGGGTCCGCTGCGTTAGTTCCACGTCGCGGATTCACGCGGAGCTGCGCCGTCATCATCCAACATGCCGTCCGATGCACCGCTCCCGGCTGAGACGGTCGCCGGCATCAATCGGCGACCATGTGCAATGGCGTAGGCGGCGATCGCCACGAGCGATCCCTCCACGCAGAGGGCGGCCATTCCCAGCGTGCACGCCCAGTTACCGACATCCTGGTTGTCGAGTGGCGTGCTGAACATCCGCGTGAACGCATAACCGCCGATGACGGCCAGCGCGAGCCCCGCAACCGGCAGCCATTGGTGCACGGAGGAGGCTGCCCCCCTCACGAGGTGTACGCCGACAGCCACCGCGCCGGTGATCAGCATGACGTAGGCGACGCCGAGCAGTGGCGTCTGCTCAAAGGTGGGTACGAGCTGCACCACGTGGATAACGGCGATGCCGAGCAGCATGACGATCCCGATCCCGCGCAGCATGGCGTGCGTCATGGCGGCTGAAGATGGATCGACTTCTCTCGACGGAGGGGGCTCGGTCGCACGCTCGCGGGAGATCAGAGACATTGACATTGGTCTGGTTCCCTTCGGGGGGTGATGCGTGAGGGTCCGCACCGCTGGTGCGGGAGTGTGCTGCGGTGTTATGAGATAAGCCTTCGGGTTACAGCCGGTGACGATGGATTCAATCCACCCTCACGGCTGTCGCCACTTTCGCAACCGGACGACGGACGGCGTCCATCAATTCCTCCCCGTCGATGGTCTCCTTTTCGAGCAGGAGGTCGATCACAGCCTCCAGGGAGTCCCGGCGTTCGGTCAGCAGGGCACTGGCCCTCTCGCCGGCCTCGGTGAGGATACGGCTGACCTCCTCGTCAATGAGCAGCTGGGTGCCCTCGGCGTATGGGCGACTTTCGAGCGGTCGATTGCCGAGGTACGCGGGCTCGCCGCTACCGAAACCGATCGGACCCAGTCGGGGTGAGAACCCCCAGTCGCGCACCATCCGTGTGGCCAGCTCCGTTGCCCCGGCGAGGTCACTCGCGGCCCCGGTCGACGCTTCACCCAGGACGAGCAACTCCGCGGCACGCCCGCCGAGACGGACGGCGAGGGAGTCGTAGAGGTAGCTCTCCGAGTACAGGTGACGCTCGTCCGCCGGCAGTTGTTGGGTCACCCCCAGGGATTGCCCGGCCGGCAGGATCGTTACCTTCGCGACCGGATCGGCGTGCGCCGAGCACAGGGCGACCAAGGCGTGGCCAGACTCATGGATGGCGACGGCTCGCTTCTCGCCGGGCAACAACGCATTCGATGCTTCACGAGGGCCGAGCAAGATCCGGTCTCGCGCTTCGTCGAGATCGCCCGCACTGACGACGTCACGGTTGTCCCGCACGGCCACGATCGCCGCCTCGTTGATGAGGTTGGCCAGGTCGGCTCCGGAGAACCCTGGTGTGCCGCGGGCGATGGTGCGGAGGTCGACGTCGAGGTCCAGGTGCCTGCTGCGCGCGTGCGTGACGAGGATCGACGTCCGCTCCGACAAGTTCGGCAGTGGGATCTCGACTTGCCGGTCGAATCGCCCGGGACGGAGGAGCGCAGGGTCGAGGATCTCGGGGCGATTCGTGGCGGCGATCACGACCACTCCCGACATCGGGTCGAAACCGTCCATCTCCGCCAGCAACTGGTTGAGGGTCTGCTCCCGCTCGTCGTTGGCCATGATCGACCCGCCACGCCGTTGACCGATAGCGTCGATCTCATCGATGAAGATGATCGACGGGGCGCGCTTGCGGGCATCGGCGAAGAGGGCACGAGCCCGAGAAGCACCGACACCGACGAACATCTCGACGAAGCTCGACCCGGTGAGGGCGAAGAACGGCACCTCGGCCTCGCCGGCAACCGCCCGGGCCAGCAGGGTCTTGCCGGTACCCGGGGGACCCACCATGAGCACGCCCCGGGGCCCGGTGGCGCCGGCTCCGGCGAACTTCTCGGGGTGCTTCAGGAACTCGACGACCTCGCTGACCTCGCGCTTCGCCGCCTCGTAGCCGGCGACGTCGGAGAAGCGCACCGATGGCCGCTCTTCGTCGTAGAGCTTCGCCTTGGACGCTCCGATGCCCATGATCAGGCCTGGGCCCTGGCGCGTCCCCCGTCGACCGAGCCAGATGAAGGCCCCGATCAGCAGCAATAGGGGAAGGAAGGAGAACAGAATCGTGCCGATCCCGTCTGGCGTACCCACGCCGGTGATCGCCACATGGTGCGCCCTCAGCAGACTCGACAGGTTGGGATTCTGCAGGGCCGTCGGGATCTGGCTCGAGTACGCGTGCCCATTGGTGAGAGTGCCCGAAACAGCGCCGTTCGGGTTGATGGCGGCGGTCCGGATGTGGTTGGACTGCACCTGGGACAAGAATGAGCTGAAGTTGTACGCCCGGGTCGATGCGCCCTGCGTGCCGAAGCTGCGCACGGCGATGATCGCCGCACCCGCGATGACCAACACCAACCAGGGTCGGCGACGCGGCCCTGAGGGTGTCGAAAGTGGCCGCGAGTCGTCGGAGCGCGGACGCGACATGCGGTGATCGGCCGGATTTCTGAAGCTCATAGCGCAACGCTTCCTTTGATGGACACGGCCCGAGCGGGTCGCTCGAGGCGGAGATAGAGCAGTACGAGCCAACCGGCGACCATGACCAGCCAGAAGCTGACAAGGCGGTAGAGGAGCACGGCCGCCAGGACCAGGACCGCCGGCAGTCCGGCGCTGACCAGCCCGAGACACAGGGTGCCTTCGACCAGGCCGATCCCGCCTGGCGTGATACCGAGACTCCCGACGGCCGTGGCCAGCCCGTAGACGAGGAGGAGGGAGTGCCAGGGAATTGGAGCGCCGATAGCCACGAGGCTTATGGCCAGAACCCCGGCATCGGCCAGCCAGTTGGTCAGTCCTAACGTAACGACCTTGCTCCACTCACCTGCCGGGAGCCGGAGCGACCGCAGGTCGCTGAGCCATCCTCTGATGGCTCCGTTCGGATCCTCCATCGGGTGGTGCAGGAGGCTCGCCGTTTTTCCGACCAGCCACCCCAACGCTCGCTCCAACTTCGGAGGCAGTTCCGTGCGCGTGAGGACTCGTCGGCCCACCACTCCGGCGGCCACAACCGCCAAGGCAGCGACGAGGGCTATCAGGGCGACGAGGTCATTCCCCGAGAGGGCCCCGCCAGCGACCAGAACCACGATGGCCCCGATCCACGAGATCATGCCGCCAACCACCAGGCACCAGCTGGCCAGGAACGTCGGTGCACCTTGCGTCTTGAATCGTCGGAACGTGAATGCAGTTCCGAGTTCGGGTCCAGCCATGGGCACCGAGACCGACAGCGCATTCGCCGCCAGGATCGTGGCCATCATCGGACGATGGCCCAATCGCTTTCCACCAGCACGCAGCAGTCGACCCTGCATGAAGGCGAAGGCCGCCATGGAGGTCAGCTCCAGTCCGATCGCGACCGGGATCCAGGTCCAATGGGAATGACCCAGGCGGCCCAGTGACTTGGTCAGTGGGCCTCGCTTGCTGGCAACGAGAAGCACGAACACGACCAAGCTGCCAAGGCTGAGGCCACTACGAAGATAGCGGGCCACCCTCGAATCCTTCCGCTGCTCGACCTGGTGTTCCGGCGCCGGCTCCACGGCAGGAGCCTGTGCATCGAGAACCCCTGGGTCGGCCGACGCGTTCCGGGCGCCAACCTCAGTAGCTGTAGCCATAGCTCCCCGAGCTCGTAGCCGCGCCGTATCCGCCCGAATTCGTGGCTGGGGCGGCTGTCTTGGTCGAGCCACTGACGGACTTGAGGTTCGGTGTGGCGACCATGAACCCGCTCACGCCTTGGCCGTTGACGTGTCCCGGCGTGTCATCAACGAAGGTGTAGAGAAAGTGTCCGTTGTAGGTGACCTGATGACCGTTGGCAGCCTCGAAGGCGGTGAGCTTTCCCGGGATCCCGGCGCCGACAGGATGGGCCGACACCAGCGCCGGCCAGAGTTGAAGGAGTGCACCGCTCACTTTGGACTTCTTCGCAGTGTCACCCGGGAAGTAGTAGAGGGGCAGTCCCTTCGCGTTCGCGAGGATCGTCTCGGTCTTGCCGCTCACGGTCGCTGTTGCGGCATGCAGCGTCGCAACGGTTCCGACGTGCTGAATCTCGTTTGATCGCATGATTACGGACGTCGATGCCTTTGTCTGCGCTGCATACGTTGGCGCCGCACCGGCGACCACGCCGGTTCCGACGGCGAAGAATGAGGCCAGTGCGATGGCCCCGCTGAAGATGGCTGTTCGGTTCTGACGCATGATGTCTCCTCTTTTTCTTTCGGACTTTCGTACCTGAATAGGGACAAGAGTTACGAGGAGGGAACAGATCCGACGAACGATCGGGCGATGGCGGACACGCAAGTATCTTTCGACGGCGGCGGATATGGAGGGCTGGCCGGATAGGGAGCCGGGTGTAACCCGCCCCCCTATCTCCCACTGAGCACCATCCCGCCAGTGCTCTTGCGCCGGCTTC
>DATNLP010000034.1:0-2605 GCA_035602795.1 Acidimicrobiales bacterium
TGGAGTCCCGCCGTATCGGGATGATGAAGCGGCTGGCCGCCGCCCCGGTCCTGAGCCGGTCGGTCATGGCGGCCCAGACCGTGTCCTGCCTCGTGGTGGCGGCCGCGCAGTCCGCCGGGCTGCTCCTGGTTGGCCGGGTCCTGTTCGGGGTGCACTGGGGCGACCCGCCGGCGGTGTTCGTCGTGCTGGCGCTGCTCTCGCTCAGTTACGCCGGCGCCTCGGGCATCCTCGGCTCGCGGGCCCGCAGTGAGGAGCAGGCGATCGCCATGGCCGTCGTCCTGGGCATCGTGTGCGGCCTGCTCGGCGGCTGCATGTACCCCCTCGATGTCGTCGGGCCGGTCGTGCGCGCCATCGGCCACGTCGTCCCGCAGGCGTGGGCCATGGACGCCTTCGTCAAGCTGATCTACGACAACGTCGGCTTCACCGCGGTGCTGCCCGAGATCGCCGCGCTGGCGGTGTTCGCCGTCGTGTTGCTGACTCTGTCGGCCCGCGTCTACGCCCGGACGGTGTACTCGCCGGGGTGAAAGCGCCGGGTCAGGCGGCGGAACTTCCAGGTGTGGTCTGGCCACAGAGTGGTGTTGCGGCCCCGGTGGTCGAGATACCAGCTCCCGCACCCACCCTCCACCCACACCGAGTGCTCGAGCCGGGCCTGCAGGCGCTCGTTGTAGCGCTGCTGCACCCCCGGCTTCACCTCCACGCTGCGCACACCCGGCCGCCGCATGAAGGCGAGCGCGCTGGCGATGTAGTTGATGTGCGACTCGATCATGTAGATCATGGAGTTGTGGGCCAGGGTCGAGTTGGGCCCGATCATGAGGAAGAGGTTGGGAAAGCCGGCCACGGTCGACCCGGCGTAGGCCTCGGCCCCGTTCGCCTTCCAGTGCTCGGAGAGCCGCACGCCGTCGCGCCCGACGATGTGCTCGGCGTAGGGCGGCTCCGCCGCCTCGAACCCGGTGCCCATGATCACCACGTCTACCGGCCGGGCGATGCCGTCCTGCCCGACCACCTCGTGGGCGGTGAACGAGGCCACCGGCGCGTCCACGACCTCCACGTTGGGCCGCGTCAGCGAGGGGTAGTAGTCGTCGGAGAGCAGGAGTCGCTTGCAGCCCGGCTCGTAGTGCGGGGTGAGCTTCTCTCGGAGGGCCGGGTCGGGCACCTGCTTGGCCAGGTGGTCGCGGGCCAGTTTGCGCACGGTCAGCTTGCGGCGATGGCCATTCCCGACGAAGACCGAGAGCAGCGACTCGAAGAGCACGTAGATGCGCAGGCGCGACAGGCGCTGGGTGGCCGGCACCTTGCGGTAGACGAAGCGGCGCAGGCGCGAGACGGCCCGGTCGCGCCGGGGCACAATGAACGGCGGCGTGCGCTGGTGGAGGTAGAGGTGCTCGACGACCGGCGCGATCTGCGGCACGAACTGGACCGCCGAGGCACCGGTGCCGACCACGCACACCCGCTTGCCGGTCAGGTCGAACCCGTGGGCCCACTTGGCCGAGTGAAAGACCTTGCCGCGGAACCCGTCGAGACCCGGGAACTCGGGAATGGACGGGGCGCTCAGCGAGCCGGTGGCCCACACCAGCACCGGCGCGGCGTACTCTTCCGCGCCCGCCGTGCGCACGACCCAGCGGTGCGCCCCGTCGTCCCAGTGCGCCTCGTCGACGGCGTGGTCGACGCGCAGGTGGCCACCCACGTCGAAACGGTCGACGCAGTGGCGCATGTAGTCCCAGATCTCGCCTTGTGAGGGAAACGAGCGCGACCAGTCCGGATTGAGCGCGAACGAGAACGAGTAGAGGTTGGACGGCACGTCGCAGGCTGCCCCCGGGTAGGAGTTGTCCCGCCAGGTCCCCCCCAGGTCGTCACCGCGGTCGAGCACCACGAAGTCCTCAATGCCCATCTCCTTGAGGCGGGCCGCCATCCCGATCCCGGAGAACCCGGCGCCGACGACGACGACGGCGTGCTCGTGCCTCACGGGGTCGAGGCGACGAAGTCCACGACCACCCGGGCCAGGTCCTCCCCGCAGTCCTCCTGGAGGAAGTGGCCACCGCCGACGATGGTCGTGTGGGGCTGCCCCTTGGCCCCGGGGATCCGCTCCTTCAGGTTGCGGTCGGCCCCCTTGGTGATGGGGTCGCTGTCGCTGAACGCGCAGAGGAAAGGGCGGTCGAAGGCGGAGAGCCCGACCCAGGCGGCCACGTTGGCCTCGTGGGCGGGGTCGTCCGGTCGCGACGGGACGAGCAGGGGGAACTGGCGGGCGCCCGACTTGTAGGACTCGTCGGGGAACGGCGCGTCGTAGGCGGCCCGGATTTCGGGCGTGATGCCCTTGGCGCACCCACCCTGCACGATGCCGCCCGTCGGGAACTCCTCGACCTCCTGGGAGAAGCGCTGCCAGGCGAAGAAGGCCTCCCCGGGGTTGGTGTCGCCGGTGGGCAGGAACGTGTTGGCCGCCACCACGCGGGCGAAGCGATCGGGGTGCTCCCCTACCAGGCGGAGGCCGATCAGGCCGCCCCAGTCCTGGCCGACCAGCGTGATGGCGCGCAGGTCGAGGCGGTCGAAGAGCAGCTGGCGCGTCCACTCCACGTGGCGGGCGAAGGTGTAGTCACCGCGCTCGGCCGGCTTG
>DATNLP010000036.1:0-11460 GCA_035602795.1 Acidimicrobiales bacterium
GACGGCGGGTCGAGCGCGCCCGCCTACATCTGGTCGCAACAGCTGAACTCGACCGGCACTGGTTTTGCCGCCGGCTCCCAGCCCGTCATGCTGCTCACGAACGACACCGTCGCTTACCCCTGGGAGACGACGGTCGAGGACCCGTCCATGAAGGCGGCTGGCGGTGGCTTCTATCTGCTCTTCTCGGCCGGCGTCTACACGAGCACCAGCTATTCGGAGGGCATCACCGCCTGCAGCGGCCCATTGGGACCCTGTGGCGCGCAGAGCCAGATTTTGGGGTCGTACGGGTCGGTGTTCGGGCCGGGCGGCGGCTCGCTCTTCTCCGACGCCAACGGAGGGTGGTGGATCGACTACGCCGCATGGCAGGGCGGGTCACCCGGTTGCACCAGCTACACCTGCGGCGCGGCACGGCAGCTCTTCGTGGCACCGATAGACCTGCCAAGTGTGAACGGAGAGGTACCCTGCAGCGCTCCCACCGGCCCGTACGGCTACTTCATGGTCGCGTCCGACGGGGGCCTCTTCAACTACGGCAACTTGCCCTACTGCGGGTCCGAGGGCGGCCGGCCGCTGAACAAGCCCATCGTGGGCATGGCGGCCACCCGTGACGGGGGTGGGTACTGGCTCGTGGCCTCCGACGGCGGCATCTTCAACTACGGTGACGCCGGCTTTGACGGGTCAGCCGGATCCCTTCCCTTGAACAAGCCCATCGTCGGTATGGCGGCGACGCCCAATGGCGGGGGGTACTGGCTCGTCGCCTCCGACGGCGGCATCTTCAGTTACGGCGACGCTGGGTTTTACGGCTCGACCGGGAGCTTGGACCTGAACGCGCCCATCGTCGCCATGGCGAGCACGCCCGATGGACGGGGCTATTGGATCGTCGCCTCCGACGGGGGCGTCTTCAGTTACGGCGACGCCGGGTTCTATGGCTCGGCCGGCTCGCTCCACCTCAACAAGCCCATCGTGGGCATTGCGGCCACCTCGGACGGACGTGGTTACTGGCTGGTGGGAAGCGACGGCGGCATCTTCAACTACGGCGACGCGTCCTTCCACGGCTCCGCGGGCTCGCTCCACCTCAACAAGCCCATTGTCGGCGCGGCGCCTACGGGCGACGGCGGTGGCTACTGGCTGGTGGCGAGCGACGGCGGCATCTTCAACTACGGCGACGCCGGCTTCTTCGGCTCCGCCGGCTCGATCTCCCTCGACAAGCCGATCGTCGGCATGGCGATCCCCTGATCTACCGCAACAGCGCGGCCAGCCCGAGCCCTCCGACGCCGAGTGCCACCGGGCCGACCAAGGGGCCGATCGACGTCAGGCGCCAGGCGCGACCAGGGACAGTGTGGGCGAAAGGGCCAAGATCCGGACCCGCGGGACAACCGGCCCGACCACGCCGGACGCGTCGGCCGCCCTGCACCGCGCCCCAGCTGACCAGCCCTCTCGCCGCGGAGCAGATCAGGCTGAGCACGCCGCGATTGTGCCTTGCTGGGCCTTCGCCGCTCCGAGCGTGAGCGCTGACAGGAGGCGATAAGGTGCCGCCCCATGCACACTCAACGGATCCACGAGGTGCTGGCAGAGGCGATTGTCGGGCGTCACTTGCTCACGCACCCCTTTTATCGTCGCTGGGAAGCCGGCACTCTCTCCGACGGTGAACTCGCCGCCTACGCGGAGCAGTACCGGCACATCGAGCGCGCGCTGCCGGTGACGCTCGAAGCGATCGCGTCGGCTCTCCCGGAGGGGCGCGCCCGCGACCTGGTCGAGGCGAATCTGGCCGACGAGCTCGGGACGCCCGAGCCGCACGTGGTCCTCTTCGAGTCCTTCGCGCAGGCGGCCGGTGCCCGCCCGGACGCTCCTGCCACCCCCTCGACCGCCGCCCTGCTCGCCCTGGTGCGGACGGCGGCGGCCACCGACCCCGCCCTGGCGTTGGCCATGGTGGCGGCCTACGAGGTGCAGGCATCGGACATCGCGGCGTCGAAGTCGGAGGGGCTGCGCCGGCACTATGGACTCGACGAGGACGGCACCCGTTTCTGGGACGTCCACCGTGCCCAGGAGCTGGAGCACGCCGGATGGTCGATGGAGGCCCTGGCCGAGCTGGGCGCCGATCCGGACATCGTGCAGGCGGCCGCAACGGTCTCGGCCGACTCCTGGTGGCTGTTCCTCAGCGAGCGGGACGAGCTGGCGCCCGCCGAAGCCAGCTGCTGACCCGGCTCAGACGAGCGGACCGCAGCGGGCGGCCGCCCGGGAGAACGCCTCGGCCCGCTCCCGGTAGTCGCTGAACCGCCCGAAGCTGGGGGCGGCCGGCGACAGCAGCACCACCCCGTTGCCCTCTCCATCCGCCCAGGCGTAGGCGGCCGTCACGGCCTCCTCGAGGCTGGGGGCGTCGATCACGTCCGTGCTCGGCGCGGCCTCCCGGACGGCGGCGCCGATTCGGGGCCCGTTGTCGGGCATGGTCACCACGAGCGTCGGCGCCGGGCGCGCCGCTACCGCCTGGCCGAGCGGGGCGTAGTCCACGCCGCGGTCGTGCCCCCCGACGAGCAACGCCACGGGCCGGCCCGCGAACGCGCCCAGCGCGGCCCGCGCCGGCAGCACGTTGGTCGAGAGGCTGTCGTCGACGAACTCGACAGAACCGACGCGGCCGAGCGAGTGGCAGCGGCTGGGCAGCCCAGCGAAGTCCTTCGCCGCATCGGCCAGCCGCTCGTGGTCCGACGCCTCGATGACGCCGAGACCCATCAGGACGGCCCGCGCGATCGACGCGTTACCCGCGTTGTGCGCTCCCGGGAGCCCCAGCGCCCGCGACCAGTCCAGGTCCCGCTCGACGTCGGACGGGCCGACCCATTGCAGGTGCGGGCCGAGCGCCGCGGCGTGGGCTCGGAGGACGTCGTCGGACCCGTCCGCCACGGCCAGTTCGACGCCGGGCTTGGTGCACAGCGACAGCTTGTCGGCGTAGTAGCGCTCCACCGTCCCGTGCCAGTCGAGATGGTCGGGCGACAGGGACGTCACCGCGACCACCCGGGGTGCGGTGGTCAGATCCGGGACTTGGAAGCTTGAGGTCTCGATGATCCAGTAGTCGGGCTCGTCGTCCTGGGTGACGTCCCAGGGCGGGTGGCCGATGTTGCCGCCCGCCCGGGCGCGGTAGCCCAGGCGGGTCAGCAGGTGGACGGCGAGCGCGGTCGTGGTGCTCTTGCCCTTGGTGCCGGTGATGCAGGCGACCCGGTCCGGATCGGCGTCCTGCAGGAAGAGGCCCAGGCCACCGCACACCGCGACGCCCGCCGCCTCGAGCTCGGCCACCTCGGGACGGTAGCGGCTGATGCCCGGGCTCTTGAGCACGACGTCGCAGTTGGTCAGTGCGGCCAGCCCGCCCGCTGCGGTGGCCACGACGTCGAGGCCGTCGAGGCTCGGCGACGCCGGGGCGTCGTCGACGAGCACGGGCGCCACTCCGAGGGAACGCAGCCGACGGATGCTGGCCCGGCCCTCGACGCCCAGCCCCCAGACGCCGACGGACGCGTCAGCGAGCGCGGACCAGGAGATCGGCTGGCGCATAGCGATCCGGGATCAGGTGGGTGCCGCGCGGGGCAAGGACGGTCGCCGGATCGACGCCGCCGGGGGCGGTCGCCTCGAGTTCGCCGCGGAGCCGCTGCAGCAACGCCGTGCCGGCGCGGTCGGCCCGCTGCGCGGCCAGGCGCAGGGCGGCCCGGCACTCGTCGACGTCGCCCACGCACTCGAATGGCCGGGCATCGGGGGCGAGTCCGACCAGGGCGCGGAAGCGCGCCTCGTTGGCGGGGTTCTCCAAGGGTTCCTGGCCGGCGAACACGGCGACGAGGTCGGGGCGGCTCATGAACGGGCTGAGGACGAGGTCGATGAAGCAGCACTTGTCGCACGTGCCACACCAGTGGTCCAGCCGCTCGGCCGGGTCCTGACGGAAGGCACGGTTGCAGCTGCGGAAGGCACCGTGGAACCGGGGCAGCCGGGCGAACTGCTCGGCCACCCACAGCTCCGTCCGCGGCCGCAGGTACGAGAAGACCGAGAGACCCGGGCCGAGCGCAGTCGTGACGATCTCTTGGAACCCGCGCTCGAACTCGTCACCCTTGGACCACTGGTGGTTGACCGGCCGGCCGTCGACGACCAGCGTCGGCACCGAGGCCGACCACTCGTTGGACAGCACGATGGCGTCGCGGCGCTCGAGCACGGCGGCCACCACGGCGGCGGCGGTGATGACCGCGGTGATGGGGACGTGCCCGTTGAGGAAGCCGAGCTCGCCGGAACGCGCCACGAGCGGGTCGATGGCACGGGCGATGCGCACAACCGGCAGGCCGGTGACGGCTGCGGCCTCCTCAATGGCGTCGAAGCGGTCGCCGGGCGGGTGGACCACGCACAGCGCGGCCCCGGGACGGGCGCGCGCCACGGCGTCGACCGTGACGATGGAGTCGATGCCGCCGCCGAAGGGGATCAGCGGGCGGTCGGGATCGGGCCGGTAGCCAGCGGCAGTCGTCGCGGGGTGCGGCCCGGCTTCCGGCCCCGTGATCTCCAATCCCTGCAGGTCGAGGCCGTTGCGGTAGGCGAATTCGCCGAGTCCGTTGACGTAGTACGTGCGCAGGAACGCCCGCTCGGCCGCCGTGGTGGAGGTCTCGCCGAGGTCGATGCGGGGGGCGGCCGTCGTCTTGTAATAGGAGACCCCGGCCAGTAGGTAGAGCAGGCGGGCGGCTGCGGCGACGGCCGGGTCGTCCCAGGCTGCGCCCGGCCCGAACGCGAAGCGCTCAGTGAAGGAGTGCTCGCCGGTCGAATAGGTGCAGGTGACCAGGCCGCGGCCCGGGTCGAGGGCGAGGCCGTCGTAGCGGAACTGGTCGGGAGGAGGCATCGCAGACAAGAGGACGGCCTGGCCGGCCGGTCCCATGCTACGGGGCGGCGGGTGGTGCTCCGGACCTCATGAAAGGAGGCGGGCCAGCAGCCCGAACCGGCCACAGGGGCGGGCGGCGCGATCGCTGAAGAACGCGGCGTCGGTTGTGGTCAGTCCCGAGCGGGTGACGTGCTCGGGGGTCACGCCACCTTCGAGCAGCTGCTGGTGGTTGGCGGCCGCCAGGTCGACCAGCCAATGATCCGCCCCGTCGGGCCGCGCCACGTCGGGCGCCAGCGGCGCCGGGTGGACGGCGTCAGCCAGGGCGTGGCGCACCAGGTCGGTCACCTGGTAGCGCCGCGGGTCCACCGCGGGCCCGACGTAGGCCAGGACCCGCTCGGGCCGCGCGCCGCGATCCGCCAGGGCGCGCAGCGCGCCGGACACGGCCGCGCCGGCCGTCCCGCGCCAGCCGGCATGCACGGCGGCCAGGACGTGGGCTGCCGGGTCGACGAGGGCGATCGGGACGCAGTCGGCCACCAAAATGGCGAGCGTGACCCCGGGCGACGAGGTGACCAGGATGTCGGTGTCGGCGATGGCGTCGTCCTCCGAGGTCGTGCCGCGCCCGCGGTCCTCCGGACCGACCCAGGCCGCCGTGGTGCCGTGCACCTGCCGGGCGAAGACGATGGTGTCGAGCGGCACGCCGAACGCGGCCGCGGCACGGGCCCGGTTGATGACAACGTCGCCCGTCGTGTCGCCGACGTGGAGGCCGAGGTTGAGCGAGTCGTAGGGCGGCGCCGACACGCCACCCTGGCGCGTGGTGACGGCGACCGACGCCCCGGCCTCGCCTGCCGTGTCCCACCAGAAAAGTGGGACATGGTCGCGGTCGGGCACGCTCCGAGGTTAGGAGGCCTCGGTTTCGTCCCACATCGTCGTCGGCACGAGGGCCAACAAGGGGCGACGCACGCCCCGCCGGCGCGTCGGCTGCAACTCGGCGAAGCCGTAGAGCTCGGCCGCGTCGGCGTCGCCGTCGACCGGATGCGGGTCGGCGGCGGGCTCGGGCACACCGAGCGCGGCGGCCAGCGACAGGCCGGCGTCGAGGGCCCGGAAGAGGTGGTCGAGCGACTCGAGCGAGAACCCCTCGGCCTGCAGGCGCAGGATGGCCGACAGACGCTGGAGGTGGTCCGGCCCGTAGAGGCCGGTGCGGCCGCGCAGGGCGGGGCGGGGCAGCAGGCCGAGGGTCTGGAAGGAGCGGATGCGCCGGCTGGTCGTGGCGGCGGCGGCCGCCAGCTCGTCGATGGTCAGTTCCACTTGACAAGTATGACATAGATGTATGTAACATCAAAGACCGTATATAGAGAGACGACTGAAGCGAGGTGTGAGCGATGGGACTGAATCTCGATGCCGTGGGGTCGACCTCCGATCCGGTCGAGCGGTCGTGGGACTCGAAGGACGCGCTGCTCTACGCCCTCGGGGTGGGCGCCGGCGCGCTCGACCCGACGGGGTTCGAGCTGGATCTGACGACCGAGAACTCGGACGGGGTGACGCAGCGGGTGCTGCCGACCTTCACCACCATCATCGGGCAGGGTGGCGGACGTTCCTCGATCGGCGACTTCGATCCCGCCATGCTCGTCCACGGCGAGCAGTCCATCGCGCTGCACGGCGAGGTGCCGACCAAGGGCACCGTGTCGATCACGACCACGGTGGCCGGCATGTACGACAAGGGCTCGGCGGGCCTGGTCGTGTTGGAGAGCGATTCACGCCACGCGGACAGCGGCGAGCTGGCCTTCACCACCCGTACCGCTCTCTTCATCCGCGGCGCCGGCGGCTTCGGCGGGCCGCGCAACCCCGAGGGGGACACCGAGACCGAGCTGGCCTCGCTGCCGTTGCCGGCCCGCGAGCCCGATGAGACGGTGACCTACACAACGCGGCCGGACCAGGCGCTGCTGTACCGTCTCAGCGGCGACCGCAACCCGTTGCACTCCGACCCGACCTTCGCCAAGCGGGCCGGGTTCGACAAGCCGATCCTGCACGGCCTGTGCACCTACGGCTTCACCGGGCGGGGCCTGCTGCACATGGTGTGCGGTTCGGACCCCCTCCGGTTCGGCTCCATGCGGGCCCGCTTCTCCAAGCCCACCATGCCCGGCGACGCGCTCACAATTTCGGTGTGGGACATCGGAGCCGAGGCGGCGGGCTTCTACCGGTTCCGCACCGAGACCCAGCGGGGCGAGACGGTCATCGACGCCGGACTGTTCCAGCTGGCGGTCTGAGTAGGACCGTGGAGCTGATCCGCCCGGCTCACTCCCCGAAGAGCAGTGAGTAGTCGGCCCCCCGGCGCAGGTGGTGGCCCCCGTCGATGCCCAGGGTCTCACCGGTGACGAACGACGACTCGGGGCCGATGAGGTAGCGGACGCCGGCCGCGACGTCGTGCACCGTGCCGACCCGGGCGAGCGGCATTTGGGCGATGTAGTCGTCGAGCAGCGGCCCGCCGGCGGTAATGAAGGACATCAGCTCGTCGTCGATGATGCCCGGGGCGACCGCGTTGACCCGGATGCCGAGCGGGCCCAACTCTTCGGCCGCCGTCTCGGCCAGGAAGGAGATGCCGGCCTTGGCCACCCCGTAGGCCCACAGGTGCGGGTGGGGGAAGCGGCCGGCCCCCGAGGACATGAGGACGATGGCGCCCCCGTCGCCCTGGGCCTGCATGGCCGCGGCGCCCTGTTTCACGCAGATGACCGATCCCATGAGGTTGAGGTCGATGGTGGCCCGCACCGCGGCGATGTCGGCCGTGAGGACCGAGCCGATGTGCGTCGACCCGCCGGCGCAGGCGAAGAGGCCGTCGACCCGGCCGGTCGGCTCGGTGGTGGCAGCCACCGCCATGCGCACCTGCTCCTCGACCGTGACGTCGGCCACCACGTAGCGCGCCGTCGCGCCCCCGGTCGCGGCGGCCCCGATACGCGCCGTGGCGTCGGCCAGCTTCTGCTCGGTCCGCCCGCAGATGGTGACGTGTGCGCCCTCGGCGGCCAGGTGTTCGGCGGTGGCCAGTCCGATGCCGCTGCCGCCGCCGGTGACCAGGATGGCGTGGCCGGCGATGCCGGGCATCAGGCTCCGCCGGCGCCGGCGCCGAGCGGTGCCGTCGGGGCGAACTCGATCGGCATCTGCTCCAAGCCCGAGATGAAGTTGGCCTGGCGGCGCGGTAGTTCGCTGCGATCGACGGCCAGACGTACGTCGGGCAGGCGGGCCAGCAGCCGCTCGAACATCACCTTCAGCTCGAGGCGGGCCAGCTGGTTGCCCAGACAGAAGTGGGCGCCGAAGCCGAAGGCCAGGTGCGGGTTCGGTGTGCGAGTGATGGTGAACATCTCCGGCTCGTCGAAGACCGTCTCGTCGCGGTTGGCCGACGGGTAGAGCAGGAGGAGCTCCTGGCCGGCGCGGATGGTCTCGCCACCCAGCTCGACGTCGTGGGTGGCGGTGCGGCACATGTTCTTTATGGGCGACACCCAGCGCAGCATCTCCTCCACGGCGCCGGGCAGGAGGCCCGCCGGGTCGGCGGCCAGCGCGGCCATCTGGTCGGGGTGGGCGAGCAGCTCCTCGAGGCCACCGCTGATGACGTGACGCGTCGTCTCGTCGCCGCCGATGAGGATGAGGAGTGTCTCGTGCACCAGCGAGTCGTCGTCGAGGGTGTCACCGTCGATCTCCGCGTGGCACAGCACGCCGACCAGGTCGTCGGCGTTGCCGCTGGCCTTGCGCTCGGCCAGGACCTGGTTGATATACCCCGTGTACCCGACGAAGGCCTCCATGGAGCGTTCCATGGCGGTCGGGTCGGGCGAACCCTGCGACTTGAGCATGGCGTCGGACCACTCGAGCAGCTCGGCCCGGTCGCCTGGGGCGACGCCGAGCATGTCGCCGATGACCGCAATGGGCAGCGGCGCCGCGATGTCGGCCACGAAGTCGCAGCGGCCTTTCTCGCACACCGTGTCGAGGATGGCGTCGCAAGCCACGCGGACCGAGTCCTCCATGGCCCGCACGCGCCGGGGGGTGAAGCCCTCCGAGACGAGCCGCCGGCGCCGCACATGCTCGGGCGCGTCGAAGTCGATCATCATCGGCAGCGCCGGGTACTTGGGCCGGATGCCCTGCGCGCTCGAGAACGACTCGGTGTCCACCGAGGCCTGCTTCACGGCGGCGTAGGTGGCCGCCGCCCACAGGTCGTTGGCCTCGTCGTAGTACACGGGGGCGTGGGCCCGCATCCAGGCGTAGGCGTCATGGGGCTCCCGGCCGTAGAACGCGCCATCCATCAGGTCGATGCCCAAGTCGGCCGGGGCGGTCGTCACGGCGGAGACCATATCCCCGGGGTGGGTAGGGTTGACCCATGGCAGACCAGGCGACCTTCACCGACGTCGCCATGGAGTTCATGCCGGGCCTGTACTCGGCGGCGCTCCGGATGACGCGCAACCGGGCCGATGCCGAGGACCTGGTGCAGGAGACCTATCTCAAGGCCTACCGCTCCTACGGGTCCTTCCAGGAGGGGACCAACCTGCGGGCCTGGCTCTACCGCATCCTCACCAACACCTACATCAACTCCTACCGGGCCGCCCAGCGCCGCCCCGAGACGACCGACGTCGAGGATGTCGAGGACCTCTATCTGTACAAGCGCCTGGCCAGCTCCGGCGGGAGCGACCCCGGGCGGTCGGCCGAGGACGAGGCTCTGGACCGCTTCACCGACGAGGACGTGAAGGCCGCCCTGGAGGCCCTGCCGGACGCCTTCCGTATGGCCGTCCTGCTGGCCGACGTGGAGGGCTTCAGCTACAAGGAGATCTCGGAGATCACCGACGTGCCCATCGGCACGGTCATGAGCCGGATCCACCGGGGAAGAAGGGCGCTGCAGAAGGCGTTGCACGACGTGGCTGAGGCGCGCGGCCTGGTGGGTAGCGTGCAAGGGGGGTCGAGGGAGTGACGGACGTGAGCAAGGGCAGAGAGACGGACACCGCCGGACTGTTCGGCGTGTCCCTCGACTGCGAGGGGGCGGTGCACGAGCTGTACACGTATCTCGATGGCGAGCTGACCGAGGAGCGCCGCGAGGTGATCCGGGTCCACCTCGACTTCTGCGGTCCCTGCGGCGGGGCGGCGGAGTTCGAGGCCGAGCTGCGCCGGGTGATCGCCAACCGCTGCAAGGACCGGGTACCCCAAAGCCTCATTGAGCGGGTGGCGGCGGCGATCGACGAAGAAAGCCGACAGCACGACGTCGAGCACTGACATCACGACCGCTCAGGGTCCGGCCATGGTCGACTGGGCGCTGGCCCAACGCGTCTCCGCGGGCGCCCTGATCCTCAAGCCCGCGTCGGCCTCTTACCGCTCCGCCCCCCTGCAGGCGCAGTTCGACGAGCTCACGGCGCGCGCCGAGACGTTGGTCAGCGAGGCCACCGGCCTGCACTCGGCCCACGGGACGGCCCGGGCCAAGGTTACCGATCGCCCCGGCTGGGCGGCCGCGAACGTCCGCTCCATCGAGCGGCTGGTGGGCCCTGCTCTGGCCGAGCTCCAGCGCGCCCGTGGCTCGAAGATCGGCGGGCCGTCGCTGGCCGTCGGCCGCGTCGTGGCCGGAACGCAGCTCGGCCTCATGCTGGCCTACATGGCGACGCGCGTCCTGGGCCAGTACGACCTGCTCATCAACGACGAGTCTCCCGAGGACCAGGACCTCGTCTCCTACGTGGGGCCGAACATCGTGGCGGTCGAGGAGCAGTACAGCTTCGCCCCCAGCCAGTTCCGGCTGTGGCTGGCCCTGCACGAGGTGACGCACCGGCTGCAGTTCACCGCCGTCCCCTGGCTGCGCGACCACTTCGTCTCCCTGATCACCGAGATGCTCGGCCCACTCTCGGGCGACCCGTCCGGCCTGGCCGAGATGGTCAAGCGGGTGGCCACCGAGGTGCGTGCCGGCCACAACCCGGCCGGCGAAGCCGGCGTGGTCGGCATGCTGGCCACGCCCGAGCAGCGCCGGGCGCTGTCGAAGATCTCCGGGATGATGAGCCTGCTCGAGGGGCACGGCGACGTGACCATGGACCGCGCCGGCGCCGGAGAAGTGCCCGGTGCCGCCCACTTCTCCCGCGTCCTGCACGAGCGGCGGACGAACGCCCGCGGGCTGACCAAGCTGATGTCGAAGGTGCTCGGCCTCGATGCCAAGATGCGCCAGTACGCCGAGGGCGAGCGCTTCGTCGAGTCGGTCGAGGCCGCCGGCGGGCCGATGCTGTTGGCCCGAGTGTGGGAGGGCCCGGAGTGGCTGCCCAGCCTCGAGGAGATCCGCGACCCGGCCGCCTGGGTGGCCCGAGCTGGTGGGTGAGGGAGGAGCCACCCAGCTCGTCTGCGACCTCCTGGCCCGGTGCACTTTCCCCCCACCGGGTACGCCTGTCGCCTGCGCCGTGTCGGGCGGAGCCGACTCGCTCGCCCTGCTCGTGCTGGCGGCCGCCGCCTGCTGCGAGGTGACCGCCTACCACGTGGACCACGGGCTGCGGGCCGGATCGGACACCGAGGCCGAGGTGGTGGCCGGCGCGGCGGAACGGGTCGGCGCCCGCTTCGAAAGCCGGCGGGTGTCGGTGGCGCCGGGGCCCAACCTCGAGGCCCGGGCCCGGTCCGCCCGTTACGGCACCCTGCCC
>DATNLP010000040.1:0-9413 GCA_035602795.1 Acidimicrobiales bacterium
CCGAGCCGACGCGAACCGGGGCCTCGGTCGGCCACTGGCGCCCGATGGGCTCGACGGGGTCCTCGTAGGTGTGGTTCTGATCCGTGATGTAGACGTAGGGCCCGGTCTGGATGTCGTCCCCCAGGACGATCTCCCAGTGGCCGACGATGTGCGAGCCCCGGCCGATCAGGCAGCGGCTGCCGATCGACACCACCGGGTTCGTCGGCATCACCTGGCCGGGCGCCATCCCGGCCGAGATGCAGGTCCCCGGCCCGACGATCGTCTCGTCCCCGATCCGGATCAGGTGCTCGTTGTAGATGGCGCCCTGCGGGAAGATCAGGCAGGCCCCCCGCCCCATCCTCCCGAAGCGCCGGCCCCGGGGGTCGTCAGGCCCGATGGCGCCCAGGTCCGTCGCCGCGTCCCACGCCGCGTGCACGACGCGGGCGAGCGGACGGCGCAGCGGTCCGGGGAGCGAGCGGGCCCAGGTCACGCCGGAATGGTACGGGGTGCCCGGTGCGGGCCACGAACCGGGCGGGCGCTGGGAATCGGCTGAGGGGTGCCGGGTACACTCGCGGCCGTGCGGCCCCTCCCCCCGGACGGCGGCTCCCACGCCGCGCCAACCCCGGACCCGGCGGGCCGTCGCGCACTGGATCGGCGCCAGTTCCTCCAACTCTCCGCGTTCGGGGCGGCCGGACTGGCCCTGGGCGCCAAGGCCGACCGCAGCCGGGGGAAGCCGGCCCACCGCCTGCACGCCCGGCCCCGGCGACCCGTGCCTCCGAGCCCACCGGCCGTGGTGGACGCGTTGCTCCCGAGTGGCGTGATCGTGCCCACCGCCCCCTGGCTGATCGCAGAGAACGCGCGCCCGGGCACGCTCGACTGGGTGTGCAACCACCCCCAGCCGGACCATGCCCTCGAGGGGTACGCCAGCCAGGTGAGCGCGGTGGCCGGCGACGACGTCGCCCTGTTCGTCAACACCACGGCCCAAGCCGTGCAGGTGCAGGCCTACCGCATGGGGTATTACCAGGGTCTCGGCGGCCGCCTGGTCTGGCAGAGCGACATGGTGGCAGCGGGCCAGCAGGCGGCGCCGGTCGTGACGCCGGGTGTCGGCATTGTCACCTGCCCGTGGTCGCCCACCATGACGATCAGCATCACCGAGGCGTGGCCGCCGGGCTGCTACCTGCTGAAGCTGGTCGGCAACGGCGGGCAGGAGCAATTCGTCCCCCTCACCGTGCGCGACGACAACTCCATGGCGTCGTTCGTCCTGCAGAACAGTGTCACCACGTGGCAGGCCTACAACCTCTACGGCAGTTACAGCCTGTACTACGGGCCGGCCGGCGGCGGCCGCTCCGACTTCGCCAACCGCGCCCGCGCCGTGTCCTTCGACCGGCCGTACCCGCAGACCTGGGCCTCGGGTGCGGCGGACTTCGTCGGCAACGAGTTCCCGCTCCTCTTCCGCCTGGAGAGCTTCGGCGCCGACCTGACGTACTGGACCGACGTCGACCTGCACGCCAACCCGGCGCTGCTGGCGAACCATCGCTGCCTCTTCAGCATGGGCCACGACGAGTACTGGTCCACGCCCATGCGCGAGGGCGTGGCCACCGCCGTCGACAACGGGCTCAACGTGGCCTTCCTCGGCGCCAACGCCTGCTACCGCCAGATCCGGATGCAGCCCACCTCGGTCGGGCCGAACCGGCTGCAGGTCTGCTACAAGGACGCCACCGAGGACCCGATGGCGAGCCAGAATCCGGCCCTCACCACGGTCAACTGGGACCAGGCGCCCGTCGACAACCCCGAGTCGAGCCTCATCGGCTCCATGTACCAGTCGGTCGGGGCCAAGGCGAGCTTGGTGGTGACCGACGCGTCGTCGTGGCTGTGGGACGGCTGCAACCTCACCGACGGGTACTCGTTCCCCAACGCCGTCACCGGTGAGTACGACCGCTTCGTGCCCCTGCTGCCGGGCCCGCGCAATGTGGACGTGCTCGCCCACTCGCCCGTGCCGGGTCAGGCCAACTGGTCCGACATGACCTACTACACGGCACCGGGGAACGGGGGCGGCGTCCTGGCCAGCGGCTCGGCGTCGTTCGTCTCGTTGCTCTCGACCACCGGCATCATCTACCCCAACGTGGTCCCGGGCCCCTACCCGCAGACCACCGACCTCCTCGTCCGGGCCATGGAGAACGTCTACGGTCGCTTCGGCCTCGGACCGGCCACCAGCTACGGCACCTCCGGCGGGAACTGGACCGAGGTCTATACCGGGAGCGCGTCCACGGCCGGCTCGGCCGCCCCCACTGACGCGGCATGACGGGACGCCTGGCCCCCCACCCGCCGGACTGACGTGTTCGACGCGCCGCCGGGCCTTCTGCGCGCCGCCCCGAGGCGGTGGCCACGTGGGCACGCCGCCATCGGCGCCCCGGCCGGTGTGTTCCTCGTCGTGGTGCTGGTGGTCGGAGCGGCGGGAGCCCAGGGCCTGCACCCTGTGGAGCGCGGCACGCCGCCCACCGGAGGTCCCGGGACATCTGCGGCGGTCTCCCGTGCCGCCGACCCCATGCTGCAGGTGGCCTACGACCAGCCGCCGCCGACCCCCGACCCGGCTGCGCCGGGCACCTCCGTGAGCAGCGGCCCCGACGAGACCGACCCGTTCATGGTGGTCGAGGACGGCCATTACTACCTGTTCACCTCGCGCAGCGGCCCCGGCCCGAACGTCCCCGTCCGCTCCGCCACCGTCCTCGGCCGCTGGGGCCCGGCCACCGACGCCCTGCCGCAGTTGCCGGCCTGGGCCGCGCCGGGGTGGGCCTGGGCACCCGACGTGCGCCGCTTCGGCGCCCACTACGTCCTGTACTTCACCACGCTGCTGCGCGGCTCGTCGCCGCCCACGATGTGCATCGGCGACGCCGTCGCCACCGACGTCAACGGCCCCTTCGAGGCGGAACCGGCGGCGCTGGTCTGCCAGGCCTCGCTGGACGGGTCCATCGACCCCCGCACCTTCGTCGACGGCAACGGGCAGCCGTATCTGCTCTGGAAGTCGGATCAGAACGCCGTGTCGCACACCACCGACACCCAGATCTACAGCCAACCGCTCAGCGCGGACGGGCTTCACCTGCTCGGCCAATCCAGAGTGGTCTTCACACCAGACGAGCCCTGGCAGGGCTACATCGTGGAAGCTCCGGACCTGGTGGAGGTGGACAGCGTCTACTACCTCTTCTACTCGGGCTACTGGTTCAACCAACCCGGCTACGCCATCGGCGTGGCCCAGTGCGCCGGCCCGCTCGGCCCGTGCGCCGACACCTCTCCGGCGCCGCTGTTGGGCTCTAACGCCCAGGGCGCCGGGCCCGGTGAGGAGTCGGTGTTCAGCGATGCCAAGGGCATCTGGCTGCTCTACGCGCCGTTCCATTCCGCCGTGCCGTTGAGCGGTCCACGCCGGCCGTCCACCATCGCCCACCTGGGCTTCGGGTCCAGCGGGGTCTACCTGGCCGAGACACCGGCCGACCCGGCCAGCGCCTGAGCACAGAGCGGGAGAACACGACCGGCACCGCGTGTGCCACCACTTTTGCGCGCGTGCCCCCTACGCTTATTGCACCGAAATGGCCACCACCGCCCCCCACCGCTCACGGGCGCGCCTACCGCTCGTCTGGGGCGTGTTCGGCGCGATCGCCCTGGCCGGGCTGTTGCTCAGCGCGTGCTCCTCGCCCGCGCACAAGGACGCCGCGCCCAAGCCGAAGCCGACCACAACCACCACCTCGACCGCGCCGCCGCCGGGCTGCCCGCTCACGGGCGAGCCGGCACCCGGCGGCACCATCCCGCCGCGCCCGGCGCTGGCCGTGAAGATCGACAACTACCCCCAGGCGCGGCCCCAGAGCGGGATGGACAAGGCGGACATCATCTTCGAGGAGCCCGTCGAGGGTGGCATCACCCGCTACGTCGCCGTGTTCCAGTGCCAGGACTCGACCCTGGTGGGCCCGATCCGCTCGGCTCGCAACATCGACATCGGGATCCTGGGGCAGCTGGGCACGCCGCTCCTGGCGCATGTGGGTGGCATCAACCCGGTGATCGCCAACATCAACGCCTCGCCGCTGGTCAACGTCGACATCGGGTCCAGCCAGTCGCTCGAGATCCACCCGGCGGGCCGGGTCGCCCCCTACGACACCTACTCGACCACAGCCATCATGTACGGCACCCACCCGACCATGACGACCCCGCCCCAGCCGCTCTTCTCCTACTCCACGGCGCTGCCGGCCGGCGGCACGGCCGTCTCGACGATCAACATCAACTTCTCCGGGACCTCCAACGTGACCTGGAAGTGGAACGCCACCACGTCGACGTTCCAGCGCTTCTACAACGGGACGACGCCCGACATACTGGCCGACGGGACCCAGAACGCCGCCGCCAATGTGATCGTGCAGTACGTGGCCATCAGCTACGGCCCCTGGGCGGAGAACTCAGAGGGCGGCCTCGAGGTGCAGGCCGACCTCTACCCCAACGCCACCGGGTCTGCCGTCGTGTATCGCAACGGGGAGGCCTTCCCGGCCACCTGGAACCGCGGCGCGCTGGGGTCACCCACGCAGTTCGTCAATTCGGTCGGTCAGGTCATCCCGATGCGGCCGGGGCAGACCTGGGTCGAGCTGGTGCCCAACACGATCATGGCGACGACCACGCCCTGACGACCGGCGTAGGCCCGGCCACGCCGGCTACACCAGGGCGTGCGCGATCAGCCGCTGGGGAACCGGGTCTCTTCGTCGTGACCGGGCCAATCGTCCCTTGGGCGGCAGGACGTCCTCGGTCGCCACGATGGAGGCGCTCCGGAACCCCGCGCTGCGGCACATGCCGACGAGGGCGGCGGCTGACGGTCCGAACCAGTTGCCGTAGTCGTCGTTGAGCTCGTTGCCCGCGTAAAAGTTGACCAGGCTGGCGTCCGGGTACCCGGGCACGGCGATGCCGGACGTCTCGATCACGGCGACCTCGCTCGTGACCTGGCGTACGCGTTTGAGCGCCTCAATCGGGTTGACCATGTGATAGAGGACGCCGAAGTAGAGCACGATGTCGAAAGTCCCGAGCGCGTCCAGGTCCATGGACATGAAGTCGTCGACCACGGCTTCGACCCGGCTGTCCAGGTACTCGTGCGCCAGGTCGAAGCCCTTCTTGCCGGGGAGCACGCCCTCGACCAGGAAGCCGCGGTCGATCATGTCCGGGTCGGGCAGCACCCCGTCGGACCGGCACTGCTCGTAATAGGCCTGCCGCGCCGCCGGGTCGAGCTTCCAGACGTAGTGGTCGAGCGCGACCACTCGTGCGGCGCCTGACGCCTCGGCCTGGAACGAGTACTTGCCATCCCAGGCCCCGATATCGAGCACCGACTTCTCGCGGACATCGGGGATCGTCCCGGGCGCGGCCATGATCGGCCGCTCCGGGGAGTCCCCCGCAGTCACCAGCCCGTCGTCGAGCTTCATGGTGTGGAACCACGGATGCTCCCGAATGCGCTGGACGAGGTCTGGATCGTGACTCACGGAGTTGGTGGGGCTCCCGGGTTCGAGGGGGATTGCGGCCGTGATAGTAGGGCCTGGGCGAATTTCGCTACGCCGGCTTGCGCGCCACCACCGCCAGTAGGAGGCACTCCTCTGCCGCCGCAAACACGCCGGGGTTGGCGCTGGCCTCGGCTTCATCGAACACTCCGCTCGCCACGCCGCGGCGCATGAGATTGAGGCCCTTGGACTCGGCCACCTCGAAGCCGGCCCGCTCCAGCTTGGCCACCAGCTCCGAGGCGGCGTATTCGATCTTGTGGTCGTGGTTCATGGGGACATCCGAGCGCAGCCGCCACACCGGCCCGTTCGGCGTGTCGAGGCAGAACCAGCCGCCCGGCGTCAGCACCCGGAAGGCTTCGCGCACCACCTGATCACCCTCGGCCTCGGTGACGTGCTCAATGGACTGGCCGCTGTACACCATGTCGAAGGTCCCCTCGGTGTATCGGCCCAGGTCGACCATGGAGTGGAAGGCGAACTCGACCGGCCCCAGCTCGGACTGCGCCGTCTCGCCGGCGGAGCCGCCCTGGTAGATCTCGTCACGCTCCTCCACCGGCAGGTCCACCACCACCAGTCGCTCGAAGGGGTAGGGGTAGCCCAGGTGCACCAGCGCGCCGTCGGCCAGCCCTTGGTGCGTCCCGCCCAGGTCGAGGATGTGCGCCGCCCGCGGCAAGCCGGCCACGAAGTCGCTCCGGCTCACGTGCATGGACAGCAGCACGTTGTCGATGGGGACCCTTCGGCGGAACTCCTCGGAGTGGGCGAGGGCCTCGGCCACGCCGTGCCGTGACAGCTCACCCGACGCCAGTTTCGCCGTGTAGTCGGCGCCGCCGGACGGGTCCGGCTCGCGGTCGAGGATCACGTTGAAGGCCATGCGCACCGACTGCTTCGGCGGCAGGTAGCGGAACGGCACCGTCGGCACGAAGCGGTCGAACACCCGATAGGCGCGTTGCTTCCAGTCCCTGGTCGGCATCGCCCCATTCTGTCGCCCGGACGCGAAGCGACCCGGATCGGTCGCCCGAGGGAGGGGCGGGGACCGTCCGGGAGCTTCGGGTGCCCTGTGAGAGGCGGGGTGAGGCTAGGAGTCGAGGCTGATCGGGAGGTCGTCGGGGTCGACGGCGCCCTCGGTGCTCAATCCGGCCTGATCGTCCTGCGGGGCCAGGAATTCGCGCACGCGGTCGTCGATCTCGGCCATCAGCTGCGGGTTCTCCGAGAGGAACGTCTTCACGTTCTCCCGGCCCTGCCCGAGCTGCTCACCCTCGTAGGTGAACCAGGCCCCCGACTTCTTGATGAAGCCGAGCTCGACCGCCACGTCGAGGAGCGAGCCCTCGCGGCTGATGCCCTTGCCGTACATGATGTCGAACTCGGCCTGCTTGAACGGCGCCGAGCACTTGTTCTTGACCACCTTGACCCGGGTCCGGTTGCCGACCACCTCGGCCCCGTCCTTGATCGACTCGATCCGGCGGATGTCGAGGCGGATCGACGAGTAGAACTTCAGCGCCCGGCCGCCGGGCGTGACCTCGGGCGAATTGTGCACGACGACGCCGTCCACCAGATAGTTGTGGCTGTCCTCGACCTCGATGTCGAACCGGTGCATCGAACGGGTCGGAGGCTTGACGTGGATGTCGGTCACGGGGAGCGCGACGAGCTCGTAGCGCATCGGCTCGAAGAACGCCTCGACGGCGAACCGCCCTCGGTAGGCGGGCAGCAGCTTGTAGTCCATGCTCGGGTGCACGAAGGGCGCGATCAGGGCGTGGAGCTTGGCCGTCTCGTCGTTGGCAAAGACCAGCACGGCCTTTCGCGCCTCTCCGGAGGCCACCAGCTTGGCCCGGATGCCCCACGTGTCCGCCAGATACGCCATCAGGCGCTCGCGAGTGGCAGGCTCCATGGCCTCCACACAGATGGAAGCTCGGCCAGTCCGACCTGCCGTTCGCTTCTGCACACCCTTCGACCGGACGGTGAAGTTGGCGTCGTCCATGTACCAGAGCGCCAGCGACAACGGCGAGAGGCCCTTCAGGTAGTCGTCGCCGAAGACCTTCTTCTTGCCGGCATAGACCTCTTGGCGGAGCGGCGCCAGCTCCGGCAGGGGCGTGAAGTCGAAGCTCACAACTCCGTCGGCCCGGACGTAGCGGCAGCACTCGACGTTGGAGAACAATGACGCCTTCCAATCGGCGTAGGCCATCTGCTTCTTCCCGTGCGAGTACCGGAATCGGGCCCCGTACCCGCTGCGAGACGAAGACAAAGCGCCGTCGCCCATGAGCGTGCCGCGCAGTGCCTCCCACTGAAAGTCGGACAGGTGGTGCGGGAGTGCCTCGAGCACCCGATCGCCGACCTTGAGCTCTCCAGCCTCCCGCCAGCCACTCGGGGTTCGGATCAGGTGGTTCTCGGTGCAGGCCAGCTGGGCACGCCCGTTCTTGGCCGGCTTGGCCACGGTGATCTGCAAGAACTTGTCGGTCTTGCCGTTGTCGAACCAGTTCACCACCCGCTTGGGCACGACGGCGCCCACGGCCGGATCGTAGGAGAGCACTTCGACCTGACGACGCTGGTTGACGATCTTCCCGATCTTCTCGGTGCTCCCGTCGGCCAGAACCACACGGGAGTTGTAGTTGAAGCATCCGTACATCACGCCGATCTTTTCCCGCAGCTGGTTGATGAAGATGGCGATGGTGCTCGACTTCGACAGCGAGCCGGTCAGCTTGCGCAGGGCCTGCGACATGAGGCGCGCTTGCAGGCCGACGTGGGAGTCGCCCATCTCGCCCTCGATCTCGGCCCGGGGCGTCAATGCCGCCACCGAGTCGATCACCAGCACGTCGAGCGCGCCCGAGCGGATGAGCATGTCGGAGATCTCGAGTGCCTGCTCACCGGTGTCCGGCTGCGAGATGAGGAGGTCGTCCACGTTCACCCCGATGGCCCGGGCGTAGACCGGGTCCATGGCGTGCTCGGCGTCGACGTAGGCGCAGATGCCCCCGTTGCGTTGCGCCTCGGCCACCGCGTGCATGGCCAGGGTCGACTTGCCCGACGACTCGGGCCCGTAGATCTCCACGATGCGGCCCCGCGGCAGACCGCCGATACCCAGTGCCAGGTCCAGCGAGAGCGCGCCGGTGGGAATGGACTCGATGTTCATTCCCAGGTTGTCGCCCATGCGCATGACCGAGCCCTTGCCGAACTGCTTCTCGATCTGACCCAGCGCGGCGTCGAGCGCCTTCCCCTTTTCTGATTCGGCCATCCCTGTGCTCCCTCTTCCTCTCGGTGTGCTTTGCGACCCTGTGCCGTGCGTGTGACGTGACCGGTGTCGCCCTCCGGGCGACCTGTCGTGACCGTACGGCGGGGGTGTGACGGACCTGCCGGCGCTGCTCCTCGCAGCTTAACGAACACGTGTTCGTAAGTTGTGGACCCTCGCCCTCGGCCACCCCAACGGGCCGCCTGTGGGAGAAGGGTCGGGCCCGGGGTGGCGGTGGGCATGCGAATCGTGCCGGCGCGGCCCAACCGGTCTTGACCTCTTGACCGAGCACCACGCCACGGGCGTGCGAAGCTGCAAGTCCCGAGCCGGGTGAAGGGAGGTGCAGTGGTGGGAGCGAAAAGGACGGGGCGCGGCGCCCTGTCACTGGGCGCCCTGGGCACCGTCGCCGCCCTGGCCACCCTGGTCGCCCCGATTGCCTCCGCTGCCTCCACCGCCACCGGCCCGAAGGCAGCGACGCTCTACCGCCAGGCCATCGCCACGACCAAGTCGTGGTCGGTCCACTACGCCTCGTCGTCCACCCAGTCCAAGATCACGCTCGTCGAAATCGGCAACGCCGGGCCGGCCTCGGGGACCCAGCTGGTCTCCATGGGGCCGAGCGCCCAGTCGCAGCCCGACAGCGCCACCATTGAGGTCATCGGCGGCATCACCTACTTGAAGGGCAACGTAGGTGGACTCCAGAACCTGGC
>DATNLP010000049.1:0-8273 GCA_035602795.1 Acidimicrobiales bacterium
CCACGGTGGTCGGGGTCGCCGTGGCCGCCGCCGCCGTGGCCGCCGTCCTGGGCATCGGGCTGGTCCGGGCGGACGACAAGGTCGACAACCTGCAGTCGGCCGCCGCGCACCCACCGTCGGCGGTGGCGCTGGCGCTCAGGACCCCGGGGCACCGCATGGTGGCGCTCGCGTCCAGCACGGGCGTCACGCTGGCCAACTTCGTAGTGGTCCCCGACGGGCGGGGCTACCTGGTCACCTCCACGCTGCCGTCGCTGGGTGCGGGCCACACCTACCAGCTGTGGGGCATCGTGGGCGGCCAGCCCATCTCGCTCGGCCTGCTCGGTCCCGTCCCGCGACAGGCCACCTTCACCATGGCGGGCTCGGTGCAGCCGACCCGCCTGAGCATCACGGCCGAGCCCGCCGGCGGCACGGTCGCCCCGACCGGGGCCATCGTGGCGGAGGGAACTGTCTGACGCCTCCGGTCAGCTGTTAGCTTCGCTGCCCATGTCCGAGGACGCATCCAAGAAGCGCCGTCCCATCGAGGTGGGCGCCGAGGCCGAGCCGATCAAGCTCGGCTCCATGTTGTTGACGCTCGTCGAGCCGCACCGCGGTCATGAGGTGGCCTACAACCGTTGGTACGAGCGCGACCATTTCTATGCCGGTTGCATGATCGGTCCCTACAACTTCGCCGGGCGCCGGTTCGTGGCCACGGCTGAGCTGAAGGCGCTGCGCGACCCGGACCCCTCCGCCATCACGGGCGAGCCGGCCCGCGGCTCCTACGTGGCCGTGTACTGGGTGCTCGACGGTTATCACGACGTCTGGAACCGCTGGGCGCTGCGACAGGTGAACGCGCTCCACGCGGCCGGCCGGATGTTCCAAGAGCGCGAGCACGTGCACACCCTCCTCTACAACTTCCAGTGGGAGCACCGACGCGAGCCCGACGGCGTGCCGGTCGAGCTGGCCCTGGACCACCCCTACCGGGGCTTCGTCACCGTCTTCATCGACCGGGCCGACGACATCACGAACGAGGACCTGTGGAGCTGGCTGCGCACCGAGCACCTGCCGGCGCTGTTGCCGGGCAGCGACGCCGACCTGGTCGCCGCCTTCACGCCCATCGCCCTGGAGGGCGTCGACGCACCGGGCGACGTGCCGCGCCAGTCCGCCGGGGACAACCGGACCGTCCTGCTGTTCTTCCTCAACACACCGCCCGAGGCGGCCTGGGAGCCGGTCTTCGTCGAGCACCGCCGCCAGCTCGAGGAGTCGGGCAAGGGCACCGTCGCCGCCGCCCTGCCCTTCATCCCGACCATCGTCGGCACCGATACCTACACCGACAAGCTCTGGGTCGATTGAGTTCGTTGGCAATGGCGGAGATGGCGCTGGGGGCGGCCACTTCGCAGCCTGGGAATAGCTGCAACTCTCCTCGGAAGAGATCCGAGCGAGCTTCAGATCGTTGCGCCAATACCCGAGCCCGATCGCCGGGCAGAACGTTCGCTGTTTGCTGTGAACCCGTTGGGCTGCGTTTCGATCGACGAGCTGGGCTCTGATCCGTTCTCGACAGCGCCCGGGACGAGCGCTGGCAGGAGAAGCCGACGTAGTGCGGTCACCGACCCGATCCGTCTGCGGGCGACCTTTATCCCGCGTCGGGCAACGGCGTCCAGTTCTGCTCGACAACCCAACAGACGCCCGCCGGGGGCGATCCAACCGGGCCGTGCTTGCAGAGGCTCGTCGGTGGGTGATTGTCATGGACCTCCACCACCCGGTACTGCGTTGGCCCGTAGAACTTGTCCGGCCCGTAGGTCAGCACAGGTGAGTAACCGCCCGGGAAGTTGGTGACCCGCGACATTGCCTCAACGAAGGTCCGCCGATTGAGGTCCTTACCCGCCATGGTCGCCGCCTCGGCGAAGAGGCGGATCTCCTGACACCAACCCTGGACCGGCCCTTGCTCCTCAATGTCGTCATTGATATTGCCCTTGGGAATCTGCGGGTAGGCCTTGTGCCACACATCCCAGCAGCTCCGCACCCCGGGGTCGTACCCTCCCTGTGACTCAGGGACCGGAAGGTCGATGCCACCAAGAGTCTCTGCCGTGACACCCTCCTGGTTGTTGAGCGCCTTCTCGTAGGGGACAGGGATGAGTCCGAGCGCAACCTCAATTTCGGACTGGTAATCACTGAGGAGGAGCTTGGGGAAGTAGTCCTGCGAAGTCTCGGCGCCGATGTATGGGGTGAAGGCGTTCTCGGGCAACAAGGGAATCACCGACTGGACCCCCGCCGCCTTGAGCCGTTCGACCGCCAGGGTGGCGGTCGAGTCGGTACTGGAGGTCTCACCGATGTCCGCCGTAACCGTGACCACCTCAGGGATCACACCGATCTTCTTCAGGTCGGGCAAGAGGTACGAGTGGAGCGCACCTTGGTCACTGGCCTGGTCCGAGACGACGACACCGACCTTCTGGCCGTGACCGAGGCGACCCGAGCTCAGGCCCCAGCGAACTGTGGCCGCGAGGATGGGCGCGTCGTCAGCACCCGTCCACCACAAGTACGGGGAGCCGAGGTCCGTCCAGTTGGTGGTCGTCGTCCACTGGGAGAGCATCGGCGTCTGACCTTCTCGGGTGATGCAGAGCTGATAGGTCCCTTCGTAGGTGCCGAGTCCGTCAACGACGGCGAAGACGGGCGGGTTGCCCTGAGTCCACTGCCTGCACAGCGCGAGCTCCTCGTTCTCGTTGGTCGGATCGAAGGGCACGATCATCGGGTTGATCCTCCGACCGTGTATTCCCCCCGCGTCGTTGATCTGGTTCACGAAGAGGTTGATCGCTTTCGTCTGCTCGCCGTACTCAGCGTCCGACTCGATTTCGAACTCCCCCTCGATACTGGTGAACGAGATGACGGGGAAGACCACGTTGATGGCACTTGCCGTGACACCCCGTGCGCTCGTGCTCGCCTTGGTGACGGGGGTCGGCGCAGTGGTAGCACCCGACGGCGCGGCGACGCCCAACGCCACCGTGCTCCCAAGGACGGCGAGGGCCCCTCCGGCTCTTAGCAGTCTTCGCCGTGCTCCCGATTTCTCCCAGCGTCGCATCGCCATCTCCCCTAACGCGCCTTCGAGCCGGGCAGCCCGGAAGAGGGTATCGCTGGTGGGACAGACAATCACGGCAGTAGTAGTTGCCCATCGTCCCGCCGTACGGGGGCTCACCCCGGTCCTTCTACGGATGAGCGACTTCCGGCCAGGCGGGTGTTGTGTGCTCCTCCGGTCAGCAGGTTTGGCGCCGAATGACGGGGCCTTCAAAACTGGAGCGACATTGGCGACTCGACCGCGTGCTGATCAACTCGCTGCCCAGAGGCGCCAGTCACCTGGGACACCCTTGAGGGTGCGGGCACCTCGGTCGCGAACTTGAGATCCGAACCTATAACGAGATCCTTGATGGTGCTGGTGACGAGCACTCACCAGGTCCGGCGAGAGCGCTTTCTCGTGCGCTGATGTGCACGCTGATTCCGGCGACGTCGTCGGCTCGCCGTTCGACTTCTCCGGTGGAGGCCAGCGCGCACCTTGATGCCCAGCGATTCGAGGGCCCTTTGTACGTCTCGAGCGGCCCGTCTTCCGCGTCCCGGCCCGTCAAAAGTGGCAAGCAGGCCAGTCTCCGACTTCAGGCGACCGCTGTCTCACCGATTTGCCGAACCATGGGCCAACTGAGTTCCCGGCGCTCAGGCCTCCCGCCACGGCGTCATGTCGAGGCCGGGATAGCGAGCCGCCACCCCGGCCACGGTCTGCTCGTTCCAGTAGAGGTGGCCCGGAGGTGGAAAGCCCAGCGCAGACAGTTGCCGCACGCTGGCCCCGTTGGCGAAGCGGTGCCAGGCCAAGTCTTCGGCCGCTCCGGGCCACGCCTGTGAGCCGAGCCAGTCCGTCTGCACCGGCTTGAACGACACGTGGAGCATGAAGCGAGCCGATGCGGGGGCGGCCATCCGGACGCCCCGGTGATAAACGTCGGGCCGATACGCCAGCACGGAACCGGCCGGCCCCTCGGCCGGCACCTCCGCCTCGTACAGGTGGCGGTATTCGGAGAGGCTCAGGTAGGTCCGCTCTATCGGGATGTCGCCGGTCAGGCGCCGCGACACCATGCGGGTCGCCGCCGTGTCTGCGGTCACGTCGCTCAGGTAGACGAACAGCTCCAGGTGCTGGTAGCCCACGTCCGAGCGCGGGACCACCAAGGTGTGGTTGCCGTAGTCGACGTGGAGCAGCTGGTCGTCCGACTGGGCCCCACCGGAGTACTTGGCGCTCAGCATGCCCTGGTACAGGCGCAGATCGGTCAGGGCCAGGAACTCCTCGGCCAAGTCGATCAGTCGGTCGTGGAGGACCAGCTCGTTGAACGCGGGGCTCTCGAAGGGAAACCTGGGCATCACGGCGTGCGAGTCGGTGCGGAAGGGAGCGTTTCGCTCCGGATCGCGATCGGCTGCGAAGTCCTCGGAGTTCGGGAAGACCTGCCCGAGCGCCTCCCGCGCCGCCGACACGACGTCGTCGGGCAGCCAGTGCTCCAGCACACACCAGCCGTCGTTCTCCCACTGTGCCTTGAGCTCGGCGCCGGCCTTGTGACTCATCTGGGGGCGGGGAGCGGTTTCCATGGTTCGCCCGGAGTCCGGCACACGCCCTGGGGCGACAGCTTGCCCATGGGCAACCGGCACTGACTGCTCGGCGGCGAGCTCATTGCCTGACACGATCCGGTCGTGCGGGGCATGGTGGTCCACCTCCGTCGTCGGGTCCGCCGGACGCCTCACCCTAACCACCTACTTCGTCGGGCCGGGCGTCACCGAGCCACGAGCTACCCGCGGGCCACGATCTCCACGTGCGTGATCACGAACACGGAGTCCGGAGCCGCGGCCCAGCGCAGGAAGGCGGCGGCGATCGATTCCAGCTCACCCGGGTCGCTCAGCCCGTACTCCACCGCCTGCTCGGCGATCCGCGAGTAGCGGATGCGGTCCGCCCACAGGTCGCCCCACCACACCCGTGACTCCGCATCGGCATAGGTCCAGGTGGAGCTTGAGGTCTCGATGTCGTCGAACCCGGCCGCCCGGGCCAGCGCCGGCAGCTTGGGGCCGATGCGGGCGTCGTGGCCGTTGCGCTTGGTCACGGCGAAGTACAGCTCGAGCCAGCGGTCCAGCACGGCGTCGGCCGGCGCCCACGTGAAGGCGCCGTAGTCCGAGTCACGCGCCGCCAGCAGGCCGCCCGGCCGCAGCACGCGCCGCATCTCGACCAGCGCCGCCACCGGGTCACCGAGGTGCTGGAGGACCTGGTGCAGGTGCACCACGTCGAACGATTCGCCGGGGTAGGGCAGGGCGAACAGGTCACCCACGTCGAAGCGCAGGTTGGTCACCCCGAGCGCGGCCGCGTTCGCCTGCGCCTGCGCCACCACCTCGGCGCCGGCGTCCAGCCCGACCACCTCGCCGGGCGCCACCAACAGCGCCAGGTCCGCCGTGATCGTCCCCGGACCACAGCCCACGTCCAAGAGCGTCTGACCGGCCCGCAGGTGGGGCAGCAGGTAGGCGGACGAGTTCGCGGCCGTGCGCCAGGTGTGGCTGCGCAGGACGGATTCGTGGTGCCCGTGCGTGTAGGCCATGCGAACATTGTCGCGTGCCCGAATTGCCCGAGATGCAGGCCCTGGCCGAGCGCCTCGACGCGCGGCTGGCCGGCCTGACCCTGCGCCGGGCCGACCTGCTCGGCTTCTCGTCGCTCAAGACCTACGACCCCTCACCCGACTCGCTCAAGGGCGCCACGCTCCTCTCGGTGAGCCGGCGGGCCAAGTACCTGGTCTGGGACTTCGACAACGGGAACCGCATGGTGCTGCACCTCTCGCAGGCGGGGCGGCTCGATATTGAGGACCCGCCCAAGAAGACGAAGCCGCGGGGCTCCGTGGCCCGCTTCGTCTTCGGGGCGGGGGAGGGCGGCCTGGACGGATCGGGTGTCGGCATCCTGGTGCGCGAGTACGGCACGCAGCGCAAGGCCTCCTGGTGGGTGCTGGCGCCGGGCGACGACGGCCCGCTGGCCGACCTCGGCCCCGAGCCGGGCAGCGACGAGTTCGCCGCCTTCATCCGCACCAGCGACTCCAAGCGCCACCTGACCACCGACCTGCGCGACCAGCACACCGTGTCGGGCATCGGCCGCGGTTGGGGCGACGACATCCTGCAGCGGGCCAAGCTGTCGCCCTTCGCGTCGTTGCGCTCGCTCAGTCCCGAGCGGCGCGAGCGCCTCATTGCCGCCGCCACCGAGGTGCTCGACGAGGCGCTCGAGCTCGAGCGCCGCCGCCCCGGCGGCCTCTCGGAGTCCAGCCTCGGTGGCCGTTTCCAGGTGCACGGACGCTTCGGCCAGCCCTGCCCGACGTGCGGCACCGCGCTCCAGCGCGTCTCGTTCGAGTCCTACGAAATGGCGTATTGCCCCACCTGCCAGACGGGCGGGAAGGTGCTGGCCGACCGCAGGCTGTCGCGCCTGCTCAAGTAGGCGAGCGGCGGTGCTCAGCCGAGCTGGCGCACCACGGTCACGACCTTGCCGAAGATCGTGACCTCGTCATCGCGGTCGAACACCATCGGCTCGTAGGCGGCGTTGGCCGGCGTGAGCACGACCTGCCCGCCCCGCCGGTTGAACTTCTTCACGGTCGCTTCGTCGTCGCCGATGCCGGCCACCACCACGTCCCCGTTGTCGGCCTCGGGCTGCTGGCGCACCACGACGTAGTCCCCGTCGTAGATGCCGGCCTCGACCATGGAGTCCCCCCGCACCCGCAGCATGAACGCCGGGCCGGTGCCGATGAACTGCTCGGGCATGGGCAGGAGCTCCTCGACGTTCTCCTCGGCCAGCACGCCGGTGCCGGCGGCCACGTCGCCCACCAGCGGCACATTGTGCACGGCGGCAGGCGGGAGCTTGGACTCGGTGTCCGGGTCGAAGTGCACCTGGATGGCCCGGGGCTTGCTCGGGTCCCGCGACAGGTAGCCCTCCCGCTGCAGCACGGCCAGGTGCGTGTGCACGGTGGCCGACGACGTCAGGCCCACCGCCTCGCCGATCTCGCGCACCGACGGCGGGTAGCCCCGGTCGCGCTGGTTGTCGGCGATGAAGCTCAGGATCTGCAGCCGCTTCCCGCTCAGGACCTCGGCCATCGGCGTCTCCTTTGGTGCCCACCCCGGCCGTTGCGCCGGGCCCCCTCCTGGGGGCGAACATCCGTTCGTGACGAACCAACTTAGCCAGGCCAGGGACCGAAAGCAAACATCTGTTCGCCAGAGGTGCCGTGTTGGGCTGGCCAGGCGCGGTCGGCCCGCCCGCCTTAGCCTGCGCCCATGGGTGTCGACACGACGACGGTGAGGGCAGCCGACGGTCGGGAGTTGTGCGTCGAGACGGGCGGCGATCCCGACGGCCGACCCGTGCTGATCCACCACGGGTCGCCCGGGGCACGGCTGCTCCCCGACGACTGGGTGCGCGACGCGACCGAAGACGGTCTGCGTCTCGTCTGCTACGACCGGCCCGGCTACGGCGGCTCGACGCCCCATCCGGGACGCATCGTGGCGGACTGCGCGGACGACGTGCGTGCCATCGCGGCCGCGCTCGGCTACGACCGCATCGCCGTGTGGGGCATCTCCGGCGGCGGGCCGCACGCGTTGGCCTGCGCGGCGCTGCTGCCCGACCTGGTGTGCGCCGTCGCCTCCCTGGCGTCCATCGCGCCGTACGGGCCGCCCGATCTCGACTTCTTCACCGACATGGGGCAGGACAACGTCGACGACATCCAGCTCTTGCTGCGCGACCCGGTGGCGGCGCACGAGAAGCTGGCGTCGGACCGGGAGGGGCTGCTGCAGGCGACGAGGGAGACGGTGACGGCCGGGTTCGAGTCGTTGGTCTCGCCCGCGGACGCGGCGGCGCTGCGCAGCGGGCTCGACGAGTACCTGCTGCGCTCCATGCAGCTCGGCCTCGAACCGGGCGACGAGGGCTGGTGGGAGGACTGCCAGGTCCACGTGGAGGACTGGGGGTTCTCCTTCGACGACATTGCGGTGCCGGTGCAGCTCTGGCACGGCCGCCACGACAAGTTCGTGCCGTTCCAGCACGGCGAGTGGCTGGCCAAGCAGATCCCCGGCGTCGAGGCGCACCTGTCCGACGACGACGGGCACCTGACCTTGTTGTCCAAGCTGGGCGAGATCCACGCCTGGCTGCGCAAGCGCTTCTGACGGCTCCGTCTCAGCCGTTGCCGGCGCCTACGGCCACGCCCACGCCGAGCTCGAGCAGGAAGCGGTCGCGCAGGGCGTCGAAGGCCTCTCCGCCGATGCGGCGGGGG
>DATNLP010000051.1:0-2198 GCA_035602795.1 Acidimicrobiales bacterium
TCGGCCGGGCCCACAGCTCAAGCCGCCGAGGTGCCCCATGCCGCCGTCGGCTTCACCACGACGCAGGAGTGGTCCCAGGCCCTCAACGACGCCAACAACCCGATCGCCCTGTCGTCGCCCAACGTGGCCAACCTCGACGGCCAGCCATCGGTCGTCGTGGGCGATCGCGCCGGCTACGTCTACGCCTTCCACCTGTCGGGCGGCTCGAGCGTCGCCGGCTGGCCCTACAACGCCGGGGCCCCGGTCGACTCGTCGCCCTCGGTGGCGCCCGTCGACGTCTACGGGCTCGATGCGGTCTTCGTGGGCACCGGCAACGCGTCCACGCCCAACACCGGCGGCTACCAGGCCATCGGCCCCAACGGCTCGGACCAGTGGTTCGTTCCCGCGAGCAATCCGGCCACCGACCCCACGGCCACCGCGGCCGTCTCCGCGTCGCTGACCGTCGGCAACTACGCCGGCGGCTACGGGGTGGAGGCCGGATCGCTCGGGCAGAACACCGACGCCCTGTCCGCCTCGGGCGGGGGCATGCTGGCCGGCTTCCCGTGGTTCTCGGCCGACTCCGTCTTCTCGACGGCCGCCCTGGCCGACCTGTACTCGAACGACGAAAACGAGGTCATCAGCGGTGGCGACTCGACGGCCGGGTTGGCCTACAACGAGACCTACGGCAACGGTGGCCACATCCGCATCATGTCGAGCAGCGGCAACGCCGGGACCGGGTCGCCCTCGGGCGGGCTCCTCTGCCAGTACAACACCACCCAGAACATCGACCGGTCGTCGCCCGCCGTGGGCCAGTTCCTCTCGGGCGGCGCCGTCGGCATCGCCATCGGCGACGGCAGCTACTACTCGGGCGCCTCCGACTCGAACAAGGTCTTCGCCATCAACACGAGCTGTGGCCTCGCCTGGAGCGACACCCTCAACGGCATCACCGCCGACTCGCCGGCGCTGGCCAACGTCCAGGGCACCGGACAGCTCGACGTGGTGGAGGGCACCCAGGCCGGCACCATCTACGTCCTCAACGGCACCAACGGTGCCGTCATCTGGTCGGCCACCACGAGCGGCGACGTCATCGGCTCGCCGGTGACGGCCGACCTGACCGGTGGCGGCTACCAGGACGTCATTGTGCCGACGACCAACGGCATCGACATCTTCGACGGGCGCTCGGGGGCGCAGGTCGCCACGCTCGGTGCCGGCGACGGGTTCCAGAGCTCGCCGCTCGTGACCGACGACCCGGACGGGCACATCGGCATCACCGGTGCCGGCTACGTCTCCAACGGCTCCGCCCTGGTGGGCACCGTCACCCACTGGGAGGTGGACGGCACCAACGGGTCGGGCTCGAGCGTGAACGAGGCGGGCGCCTGGCCGCAGTTCCACCACGATCCGCAGCTGACCGGCGATGCGGGCACACCGGCACCGACCATTGAAGTCCCGTGCAACGCGCCGAGCGGCGGTGCCGACGGCTACCTGCTGTCCGCCTCCGACGGTGGCGTGTTCAACTACGGCAACATCCCGTTCTGCGGCTCGACCGGCAGCATCCACCTGAACGCGCCGGTGGTCGCGACCGCGCTGACGTCCGACGGCGGCGGCTACTGGGAGGTGGCGTCCGACGGCGGTATGTTCGCGTTCGGCGACGCCGGCTTCTACGGCAGCATGGGCGGGCAGCACCTGAACGCGCCCATCGTCGGCATGGCGGCCACGTCGGACGGCAAGGGCTACTGGCTGGTGGCGTCCGACGGCGGCATCTTCAACTACGGCGACGCGCACTTCTACGGCAGCGCCGGCAGCATCCATCTGGCCAAGCCGATCGTGGGCATGGCGGCCACGCCCGGCGGCGGGGGCTACTGGTTGGTGGCGTCCGACGGCGGCATCTTCGCCTACGGCAACGCCGCCTTCTACGGCAGCATGGGCGGCCAGCACCTGAACGCGCCCATCGCCGGCATGGCGGCCGACTCCGCCACCGGCGGCTATTGGCTGGTGGCATCCGACGGCGGCATCTTCTCCTTCAACGCGCCATTCGAGGGGTCGACGGGCAGCATCCGTCTGAACGCGCCCATCGTCGGCATGGAGTCCAACCGCAACGGGTCGGGCTACCGCTTCGTCGCCAGTGACGGCGGCATCTTCAGCTACAACGCACCGTTCTTCGGATCCATGGGCGGCAAACCGCTCGACAAATCCGTGGTGGGCATGGCCGGCACCTGACC
>DATNLP010000103.1:0-3913 GCA_035602795.1 Acidimicrobiales bacterium
GGCCGAGGGGTGGCATCGGCTGCACGGCGCGCTCACCCAGGGCGCCGGTGCCCAGCCGGTGGCCGACCTGGCGGCCCCGGAGCAGGTGCCGGCCCCGGTCGGCGGCGTCGGCGCCGGGGGCGAGGGCCCCGCCGAGGAGCACGACTGGGACCGCTTCCTCCAGGAGGTGCTGGTCGAGGCGGGCCACCTGCCCCGGGTGACCCTGGCGGACGTGGGTGGCCTCGAGGACGTCAAGCGGCGGCTGGACCAGAGCTTTCTCACCCCTCTGCGCAACCCCGAGCTGCGCCGCGCCTACGGCACGCAGCTGCGCGGCGGCCTGCTGCTCTGGGGCCCACCCGGGTGCGGCAAGACCTTCCTGGCCCGCGCCGTGGCCGGCGAGCTCGAGGCGCGCTTCGTCAGCATCGGTCTTCACGACGTGCTCGACATGTGGCTGGGCAGCTCGGAGAAGGAGCTGCACGAGCTGTTCGAGGTGGCCCGGCGCAATCCGCCGTGTGTGCTGTTCTTCGACGAGCTCGATGCCATCGGGCACACGCGCATGAACCTGGGCCGCAGCGCGGCCCGCAACGTGGTGGCCCAGCTCCTGGTGGAGCTCGACGGCGTCGAGACCTCGAACGAGGGCATCTTCGTCATCGGGGCGACCAACCAGCCCTGGGACGTCGACCCCGGCCTGCGCCGCCCGGGGCGCTTCGACCGCACCATGCTCGTCCTGCCGCCCGACGCGCCGGCCCGAGCGGCCATTCTGGCCTCCCAGCTGTCGAACCGCCCGGTCGGCGACGTCGACCTGGCCGAGCTCGCCCGCCTGACCGAAGGCATGTCGGGCGCCGACCTCCGGCTGGTCTGCGACGACGCGGCGGAGCTGGCCCTGGGCGACGCCATCAAGAGCGGGACGACCCAGCCCATCGAGATTCGCCACTTCCGCCAGGCACTGCAGGACGTGCGGCCCAGCACGACCGCCTGGTTCGAGTCGGCGCGCAACCACGTGCGCTACGCCAACCAGGACGGCCAGTACGACGAGCTGGCGGCCTTCCTCAAGCGTTACCGGCCCGGCTAGGGCGAACCGGGTGGAGAACGCGCCAGACCTGAGCGCGCTGCTGCGCGAGGCGGAGGCGCTCCTCGACGTGCGGCGGTACGACGAGGCCATGGACCGGGCGCGTGAGGTGATGCGGCGGGCGCCCGACGACGCGCGCGCCTTCCAGGTTTTGTCGCGGGCGCTCTACGCCCAGGATGACTTCTCCGAGGCGGACCGCACGGCGCAGGAGTCCATCCGGCTCGCCCCCAACGACGGGCTCGGGTACCGCTTGCGCAGCCGAGCGCTGGCCTCCCTGGCCCGGCACCAGGCGGGGTCGGCCCGGGCGCGCCTGGCCGAGGAGGCGGTCGGCGTGGCCGGCCAGGCGGTGCAGCTGGCGCCGGCCGATCCCAACGGCCACCTGGTCCTGGCCGAGGCCCTGTCCCTGGCCAAGCGGCCCCAGGAGGCCGACGCCCAGTTACAGCTGGCCATCCGCTCCGCTCCCAACAGCGTGGCCACCTGGGTCACCGCCAGCCTGATCGCCATCGGGGCCAAGAACTGGGCCGCCGCCATCGAGGCCTGCCACCGGGCGCTGGCCCTCGATCCCAACAACTACGCCGCGCTCAACAACCTCGGGGTCGCGCTGCGGGCCTCCGGCCAGCGGCGGGACGGCACCCAGGTGCTGGCCCGGGCGGCCGCCATTGAGCCCGACTCCACCACGGCCCGCAAGAACCTGTCCCGGGCCGGCATCCGGATCGCCCGCCTGGTCGTCCTGGTCGCGCTCATCCCGCTCGGCTTCATCGCCAACGTCGGCCTGGTCCTGTACCTCGTCTTCGCCGTGGGGAGCAACGTGCTCATCTCGCGCCGGCCCGACCTGGTGTTGCGGGCCGAGCGCTGGGCGGCGCCGCTGGCGCTGTTCTTCGCCCGCCGGCGCAAGAAGGACTGACGCGACACAGCCTTCCCGCGGCTCGGTGGACCGGCGGGAAGGCTGTGCGTCGGAAGTTGCCTAGCTGAGCGCCTCGGCCATGACGTCGTGCTCCGTCGGCGGTGGATAGACGTCGCGCACGTACTCGTCGACCTGGGGCTCGGGCAGCCGCTTCCAGATGGCCGTGTAGTAGATGGCCAGGCTGAAGACCGCCACCACACCGAGGTCCCACCAGAAGGGCAGGTCGCCGTGGCCGCCCACGAGGAAGTTCTGGAAGCCGCGGATGCCGCCGATGATGCCGCCGGCGCCGAAGCCGCCGAAGTACGAAATGAGCCCCAGGCCGATCAGGTAGGGGAAGATCCAGATGGCAGCACCCCAGTCGACCTTGGGCTGGTTCGGGTTCATGTGGAAGGCGGCCGAGAGGATCATGAGCAGGTAGCCGATGAGCATGGCCACCATGAGCGTCGAGTAGACCTGCCACCCGGCCCAGTAGACGATCAGGTTGGCGCAGACGAACGCCAACGGAGCGATCACCTTGTGGCCCGGGAGCGAGTAGGCGCGCTCGAGGTTCGGCTTCGACTTGCGCAGCGCACCGAGCGCCAAGGGAGCCCCGGCGTACATCATCACCGAGGCGTCGGTCACCAGGCCGACCAGCTTGCTCCAGCTCGGGAAGGGCAGGAGGAAGAGGAGGCCGATGAGGGCCGAGACGATCACGGCGAAGGCCGGGATTTTCGCCCGCTCGGTCTTCGACTCGAACGCTTGGGGGACGTAGCCGTTCTTGCTCAGCCCGAAGCTGATACGCGACGCCGAGGTGAGATAGATGAGACCCGTGCCGGCCGGTGAGATCACGGCGTCGAGCCGCAAGATCCACGCCAGCCAGGCCAGCCCGGCCACCTTGGACACGGTGTAGAAGGGGGCCGACGACAGCGCAGAGTTCTTGGCCAGATTGGCCCACGTGCCGTAGTGGGCGATGACCGCCGGGTTCAGTGCAGCGATGAAGGCGAACTGGGCGGCGATGTAGATGGTGGCGCCGATCAGGATGGAGCCGATGACGGCCCGGGGCAGGTCACGCTGGGGGTGCGAGCTCTCGCCGCCGAGCTGCACCGCCTGCTCGAAGCCCAACAGTGAGAAGACGATGCCGGCCGTGGCGATGGCCTCGAAGACGGCGTGCATGCCACCCATGGACCCGGGGATGAAGAAGCCGCCGCCGGCGGTGAAGTTGTGCCCGTGGAAGTGCGTGGACAGCAACACGATCACCGTCAGGACCGGGATGAGCACCTTCCACGACGTGATCCAGTTGTTGGCCTGGGCCAGGTAGCGGATGCCGACCAGGTTGATGAGCGTGAACACGAACATCAGGCCGATGGCGACGGCGATACCGACACCCGAGAGGGTGTTCGTGGCCGGGTTGTACCAGCTGGCCGCCCACGAGGCCGTCGACATGTACTGAATGGCCGCCAATACCTCGATGGGCGCCACCGCGGCGGCCTGCAGGTAGGCGAACCAGCCGAACGTGCCGCCGGCCAGGCTGCCGAAGGCGTAGTGCGGGAACCGGCTGGTGCCACCGGTCACGGGGAACAGGCCCCCGAGCTCGGCGTGCACCAGTGCCAGCAGGATCACGATGACCGAGGCGATGCCCCAGGCGATCAGCGCGGCCGGGCCGGCGATGGTCAGTGCGGTGAAGCCGGCGAAGAGCCAACCCGAACCGATGATGGATCCTTCGGAGGCCCACAGCAGGCCGAGGATACCGACGTCGCGCTTCAGGCCCTCCGCCCCGAGTCCCGCATCGCTCAGTGTTTGCGGCGCATCTGACGCTGTTGGCCGCTCCGCTGTGTCAACCACTGGTCACCCCCCGGTGTCGTTGTTCGCAGCGGCGGTGAGCCGTCGCGCCAGGGTGGAACTTTGGCCCTTTCGGGGTTCGTCATCCCCCCTGTGAGGGGCGACGGTAGCACCGGGCGGGCGCGAATTGACGTTTTTTTGAC
>DATNLP010000151.1:0-13133 GCA_035602795.1 Acidimicrobiales bacterium
AGTCAGCCCGGTTCATGGCCCGGAGGACGTCGGCCACGTCGGAGCGTTCGGGGTCGACCTCGGCTTCCATCCGCAGGCCCTTGTTGTCTTCGGACAGCTTCAGGGTCCCGTTCGTGGTCCGAGCCATTGGCAACCCAAACGCGCCATGGTCGATGTTGAGCACCACGTCAGGCTTCGACCCCAAAGTCCGCTTGAACGCGCCCCTCTTGACGGTTTCCACGAAGCTGCCGACCTCATAGGGCGTCTCGGTGAGGCATGGATACCCCACAATCTTTGCGGTAGTCATCGCCTCTCCATTTCCGCCGGCACGCGGCTCATCTCGGTGACCAGCTGGCCCCGGCGCTCCTGCAGAACACGCACCTTTGCCTCAGTGTCGGCGATCATCGCGTCGAATTTGTCGATCTCTTTCTGGATGCGCTCGCGTCGTGGGCGGTCACGCTCCCACTCGGCGGCCCGGCGCTCGCCTTCGGCCCGTTCACGTCGAATGCGCTCGGCGCGGGCCGTCTCCTGGCGCTGCTCGAGCGTCTGGCGCCACTCGCCGAACGTCGCCTTCTGCGTGGGATCGATGGGAGTCGCTGTCTTCGCCAGCTGCGCCAACTGCGCCTCGATGGCGCCCAGGCGGTCGGCTTCGGTGGTGTCGGTCATCTGGCACCGCCCTCGATCGCGTGGAGGTTGCCCGCCAGGGTGACCGTGGGCGCGTTGGCGATGTGATCCGCCTCGTAGGCGGCCATGAGGACGGCGAGGTCCATGTCCTTGCGGGCCACGCGACCGCTGCCTCCGAGCCCGTGGAGCTGCGTGGCCATGGCGCCAATGGCCCGCTCGACCCGGCCCAGGCGCTCCTCGAACTTAGCCACGACGGCATCGGGTGGCGATTCGATGGGCGGTGGTGGTTCAGTCCTCTGTCTGGGCATTTTGGTTTCCTTTCTTCGACAAGAGGCCGGCGACGGCCTCGATAAGCGGGACCGGGGCATTCCCGACCCCGCCGGCTTCGCTGGCGGCGATCAGGTTCGCCACGTAGGTCATGGCGGCGCCGTGCTCGTCGCGTGGGACGGGCTGGCGGGCCAGGATGCGGAGGAAGACGTCGAGGACGGCCTCGAACTCCTCCGCTGGGGTGAACTCCGCCATCAGGGCGTCGATCGGCTCTCGCAGCTCGTAGTGGACCCAGAGGTAGGCGGCGTCATTCAGACCGCCGACGATGTCGTCCACGCCGTCGCCGGCCAGTGTCCGCTTGCAGACTTCGGCGGCGAAGAGGGCGTATGTCCGTGTCGGCTCAGGGGCTTCTGGCGCCCCCGTCTGGGCCTTGAAGGCGTCGTGAAGCTGCCACAGCTCGAGGTCGTCCAGGGGCGCGTGCGCCTCGACGAAGGCGCGGTCAGGGACGGGCACGAGGCCGAGGGTGGTCATGCGGAAGTCCCCTTGATGCCACGCCGGTAGTCGTCCATCATCGCTACGGACGGCGGAATTTCTGGTGTGCGCTGGAGCTCCATCCGAGCGCGACGCCGGGCACCTTCGGTGGTCAGCAGCTCGGTCATGCCAGACATGACCGCCGCAAAGAGAACGGCCGAAAACCGCGCGCCCGCCTTGAGGTTGCGGGACATGGCCTCAGCGACGTAGCGAGCGGTCGCCCAGTCGGACGCCTCGTAGAACTGCGCCTGGCCGGATTCTGAGAGGCTCTTGAACCACTCGAGGGCGATGGGGTGCCAGTTGGTATCCGCCTCCGGCGCCTTCGGCGCCTTCGATGACGTCGGGGCCTTCACGATGGCCGCTCCGGTCGTCTTGTTACGCCGGCGTCTTTGGTCGGAGCGCTTCGGGATGGGTCCGTCACCCGGCATCCGGTCGCCCCCCTTCGATTTCACCCGCGCTGCAGAGTTTTTTCACGACCTTGGGTCCCGTACCGTTTGCGCGTTGACCATCGGGGTCATTTGATGATCGAGTCGCAACTTTGGATTCGGGCGTGGGTATATATGTGCAGGTCACGACGCCGACTCCGTCCGACCGACTGGCCTCATGGTGACACTGGCCACTGCCTCCTGGTGCGAACACCGGCCGTAGGCGGGGCAGGTGCATGACCAACCCTGCAGCCGACTCCACCTGGTGTCGTAGACGCCATGGTCGCCACGGACCCTGGCCTGCACGAGTTGGTCGGTGGCAAAGAGAACCTGCAGGCGTCCGTCACACCGCAGTCGGGTTGCCTTGTCGACGATGGTCGGGCTCATGATGGCGCCGATCCCTTGACCCACCCGAGCTGCTGGCGAAGCTCACCGATCGCAGCTGCCAGTTCGGGACCAGTCATGAACTCGTCGGGTGACGGCAATGCTGGCGGACAGTCGAGTGCCCGTCGACGGCGAAGCGCTTGAACTTCGGCCACGATCTGGCCAGGACGCAGGCGGAACGTCTCACCTGAGCGTGCCGAGGCGGCGATGATCTTTCCCGCTTCCTCGGTGGTGATCTTGAGGTACGAGCGGCAGAGCTCGTTGTACCAGGCCTTGACCTCTTCGTCAGTGAGCGCTGGCGTCGGCCAGTAGCCCGACAAGATCTCGAGCACCGTGTCGGCTTCGGTCGTGTTCATGGCAGTTCCAATCGATTAGGTTCGAGCTGGGCTCGCACGCGTGCGCGGGCTGCGGCGCTTTTGCTTTGAGTGGGATCGGGTCGAGCAACGGCGAACTTGTCGGCGTTGCGAAGCCAGTTGCGCCACGCGGCCACCCAATCGATACGGCAGTCGCCCTTGCTGCGGTAGTAGTCGACGAACTTCTCTGTTTCCTCGCCGAGGTTGGAGCGGATGCCCTTGTCTGACGCCCACCGGCGCATGTCGTCAGAAACCGCGAAGTCGTCGGGGATCTGAGTGCTTCGCGAACGTGGGCGCGAAGAACCTTTGGGTTCTTTGGGTTCTATAAGAGGAACGGATTCAGGATTTTGGACCTGTTGCTCAGTTTTTTGGACCTGTTCCGAACCAACACGTCCAGATTTTGGACGTCCAGTTTTTGGACCTGTTGATTCCTGCCGGAAGACGATGGGCGCGTTCTCGACGAAGACGAACCGGTGAACCGCTGTAGTGCCGGGACCACCGCGGGCCTTGACCGTCTCGAGGTAGCCGTCCTTCACCATGGTGGCGACGGCGCCCTGGGCCGTGCTTCGGCGGACCCGTGCTTTCGCGGCCAGCTTCTCGAGGCCGAACCAAAGCTGGTTGTCCCACAGGTCATTGGCCGCGTCTCCGAGTGCCAGGTGTACGGCGAACGCGCCGTGCTCGTAGGGCGAATGGCGAAACACCCAGGCCGTTGCTTCAGCGCTCACGCCAGGCGCTCCCAGATCTCCGCCGCGCTCGTTCCGCCCCCGCTGCCTGGGAGCCTGCGCTGTGGAGCTATGTCGGGCTCAAGCCCGGGAGCCCTGCAGGGCACTAGACGCCCGCCTCGACCCGGCCCGCCTCGACCTTGGCATCGAGGTCGAGGAGGTCGACAAAAACGATCCCATCCACCTTGTAGTGCGGGATCCTCTTCTCGTAGACCGCCCGGCGAACCCGACGCTCGGTCCATTCCGGGCGATGGCTCTGCGCCTCTTTCACCCGGACCAGTTGTCTCGTTGGCATACCGGCTGCCTCCTTCCGTATTGGGCTGGCTCCAGTTTGTACTGACGTACGCCATACTTGCGCCCGTCATGACGGGGTAGTACAGTGACGTACCGTGATGAGCGCCATGGAATGGAGATTTGGCTATCCGCCTGGACCAAACGGCCTTCCGGCGGCACCTTCGGCCCGGGATCTGCGCCAACTGGCCGATGGCGTCTATTTCCCGAGCGCCGTTGAGGTGCTGGCGGAACCGGAGGACGACGGCCGCGGCCAGCTGGGGGTTTCGTTGCGGTTCGAGCTCGTGGACGGCCGGCCATCTTGTACGGCTCTCAGAGTTGTCAGCGGCGACGGAGGACGAACGCCGATCACCGGGAAGACGCTGAAGTCACTGGACGTGCCGAGTGTCATCGAACAGGGTCTTCAGTGGGTCAGCCTTGCCGCCGGCCAGCTGGTCGCTGTCTTACGTGTCGCCGCCGGCCAGCCGTACACCGTCACCGACGGCCAGCCCAGCTTCTGGACCAACGAGATGGTTGACCAAACGCGCTCCGATATCACCGCGATCCATCGGCGTCGAAAAATTACCGAGGAGTTTCTCGCGGAGGTCGCAGAGGTGTATTGGGAGGCAGACGTGGCAGGCGAGCCGCCGACTAAGGCCGTTGAAGAGCGCTGGGGAGCTGAGCCTCGCACTGCGAGCCGATGGGTGACCTTGGCCCGCAAAAGGGGGCTTCTGCCCGAGTACGAGCGTCCGTTGAAGGAGGACTGACAGTGGCCAGCATTGACAAGGTCAGCACCGGATGGCGGGCCCGTTGGCGCACGCCAGACGGCCAATCGCGGTCCAAGACCTTCAAGCGGAAGATTGACGCAGAGCACCAGTTGACCAGCGTCCAGCACTCAAAGCTGACCGGCGGCTACGTCGATCCCAGCGCCGGCCGCGTGACGTTCAAGAAGTACGCCGAGGCTTGGCAGCGGATCCAAGTTCACCGGCCCACGACCGCAGCGCAGGTGGAGACCAACCTACGGCGGCACGTCCTCCCTCAGCTCGGTGAGCGTCCGCTCGGCTCCATTCGCAAGACGGAGATTCAGGCCCTCGTCAAGGCGATGACCGACAAGCTGGCGCCCGCCACGGTGGAGCTGGTCTACCGCTACGTCGTGGCCATCTTCCGCGCCGCGGTTGCTGACAAGGTCATCGCCGAGAACCCCTGCGTCGCCATAAAGCTCCCTCGTATCGAGCAGGGCCGGGTCGTGCCGCTCGAGACCGACAAGGTTCTCGGGCTGATCGCCGCCATCGAACCCCGATACCGCGCCGCCATGGTCTTGGCCGCCGGGACAGGACTCCGTCAGGGCGAGGTATTCGGGCTGACGGTCGACCGGGTCGACTTCCTGCGCCGGAGCCTCACCGTCGACCGTCAGCTCGTCCTGGCAAAAGGCCAGGGTCCAGTTCTTGCCCCGCCTAAGACCAAGGCGTCATACCGTGACGTCCCACTGCCCCAGGTCGTCGTGGACGCCGTGGCGGCCCATCTGGCGGCCTTCCCGCAGGGTCCTAACGGCCTGATCTTTACCAACGCGAGAGGCGAGCCGATCCGCCGCGCGCGGTTCTCGGAAATCTGGCGACCGGCCGCTCAGTCGGCGGGGCTGCCAGAGGGCTCGGGGATGCACGCCCTGCGCCACTACTACGCCAGCCTGCTCATCCGTCACGGTGAGAGCGTCAAGGTCGTGCAGGCCCGTCTCGGCCACGCCTCAGCCGCCGAGACGCTCGACACCTACTCGCACTTGTGGCCCGACGCCGAGGACCTGACGCGTGCCGCCGTCGACAGTGTTCTGCTCCCCGGGTATGACACAAACGTGACACGCGAGGTCGGTCAACGGGGGTAATGGGCGGTCAAAGACGGTAGGGGTTCAGACCGACCGTACCCGCACGTCACGGGCCGTTTTTGGCCATCGAAGCACGTCAGGCCGCCGGCCCCATTCTGGGCCGGACAGAATCCCGCCTACAGGCCGGCTCACCGTCAACTCCAGATCGGCGCTCGCCTGCCCGGAGTGCGCGAAGGGCCAATGTCCCTCCGGGATTTCGGCCGAGCACACGAGTCCTCTCGCTCGACGGCGTCGGTCGAGGGATGAACCGCGCAGGGACCTTGCGGAGGAACAGAACGACTGTCGAGAAGACCCTGGGATCTAGCTGAGCGCAGCGTCGGCAATTCGGTTAGCTTCCCAAACCTCATCCAATGGAGAGAGCTGCAAAATCCAACGGAGAGCGCTGCGAACAAGGGGGACGAATGCGGCGACTGTTTCTGGGCTTGGTCGGTTGCTGGATCTTTGTGCTGGGAGGGTCGGCGGCCTTAGCCAGCGCCGGCGGTCCTGCGGGGGCCACAACCGTTCCGCCAACGGTGACGGCGTCGAACTGGACGCCTTTGCCGACGTCGCCGCCCCCAAACCCGCAAGGCCTCACCGTCAACGGCATTGCCTGTGCGACCTCGAATTTCTGCGTCGCCGTCGGCCAGCAGGGACCTACGGCCAGCACCCTGATCACTCAATGGAACGGCTCGACGTGGGCTCTGGTCAACGGCCCGGACCCGGGCGGGCTGGCCGAGCTCCAGAGCGTCTCGTGCGCTGGGCCGTCGTTCTGCATCGCAGTAGGGAGTGTCGGGGGGACCCCAGGCGCTCTCATCGAGCAGTGGAACGGGTCTGCGTGGTCGATGGCCTCTCCCGCCGTGCCTCCTGTTGGCACGCAGTCGGCGCAGCTTTTCGGCGTCTCGTGCTTGAGCAACTCCTTTTGCGTCGCAGTCGGCACGATCACCATTGCCGGATCCAGTCCGGGAACGCTGAATGAGTTCTGGAATGGCTCGAGTTGGCTGACCAACTACCCAGGTGTTGATCCCTCCGGCGTTCAGAGCCAGGTCAACTCGGTTTCTTGCGTGAGTCTTTCCTTTTGCCTGGCCGCGGGACAACAGGGCCCGTCAACAGGCCCAGGCCCACTCGTCGAGGAATGGAACGGCAGCGCGTGGTCACAGGTCACCGCGGCCGCCGGCCCGGGCACGCTCGGGAATTCGTTCTCCTCGGTGTCGTGCGCCGGTGTGTCGTTTTGCGAGCTGGTCGGAGCGTCGACCAGAACCGGGACCGGGCCCACCACGACGTTCATCGAGACGTGGAACGGCCAGCAGCTCACCCTCACGCCGAGTCCCAACTCAACATTTAGTACTGCCAACTCCCTGAGTGGCGTCGCCTGTTTCAGCCAGACATCCTGTAGCGCGGTGGGCCAGTCGGGAGGCACGGACACGCTCGCCCTTTCATGGGATGGCTCGTCGTGGTCCCTTGTCCCGTCCCCGATCGGCCCGTTCGCGACTGCGGCAGTGATGAACGCTGTGGCCTGTCTGGCCGACTGGTCCTGTTTCGCCGCCGGCCAATACGAGTTGTTTCCCGCGGTCGACGAGTACCAGCCCTTCTTCATGTCGGCTTCCATCGCTCGTTCCGGCTATCGCTTCGTGGCCTCCGACGGCGGTGTGTTCGACTACGGCCCAGGGGCACCGTTCCTCGGTTCGATGGGTGGCCAGCACCTCAACAAGCCCATCGTCGGCATGGCGGTCATGCCCGCCGGTGACGGCTACTACCTGGTGGCCTCCGACGGGGGCGTCTTCTCCTTCGGCTCGGCCGAGTTCTACGGCTCGACAGGGTCGATGGTGCTCAACAAACCGATCGTGGGCATGGCGGTGACCGCTGACGGAGCCGGGTATTGGCTCGTGGCCTCCGACGGGGGCATCTTCTCTTTCGGCGACGCGCAGTTCTACGGGTCGACAGGCTCGATCCACCTCAACAAACCCATCGTCGGGATGGCAGCCACCCCAGACGGCAAGGGCTATTACCTCGTCGCCTCGGACGGGGGCATCTTCAGCTACGGCGACGCCGCCTTCGACGGCTCGGCGGGCTCACTGACCTTGAACAAGCCCGTGGTCGGTATGGCCGCGCCCTCCACCGGGGGCTACTACCTGGTGGCCTCGGACGGGGGTATCTTCAACTACCCGTCTGGTGGTCCCCCCTTCTTGGGCTCGACCGGCTCGATCACGCTCAACAACCCCATTGTCGGGATGACCGCGGTCGAGGGCGGCTACTACCTGAGCGGGTCCGACGGTGGAGTCTTCACCTACCCGACCTCGGGCGGCCCCACTTTCTATGGCTCGACGGGATCGACCTTGCTCAACGCTCCCATCGTGGGGATGGGCGGTTAGACGGAGGCCGCGGACTCGCGTCCGTGATGGCCAGGGCGGGGGCTGCCTGGGTCAGCAGGCACCCCCGAGCAGCCGGCGGCGCCGAGGTGGAGCACCACGAAACGAGCGACGGCAGCCACCGCAACCCAGAACAGGAACCAGGCGACACGCTTGATCACTGGCCGCGCCGGCCGACTCGAGCCGGCCTACCTGCCTAGTGTCCGCCCGAACTGACCGGTTTCCGCCAGAAAGTGCCTCATGGACAAGCACCGCACGGCCCCTACGAGCCCTACGGCGGAAGGACGTACGCGGTGCCAGGAGACCCGGCATTTCCTCGCGGGAAAGAAGCTGAAGCCTTTCGTGACGGCACCAAAGACCTCGTCAAAGGCCCCCGACGTCGATCCGGCTGAGGGAAGGCTGGCCCCGGATCGTCCCGAGGGGCCGAAGTCTCGACCTAGAAGCCCGTGGCCGCGACGATGAATCCGTTGAGGTGGACGCCGAGCATCGATCCGTCGTTCGGAGCATCTCCGAAGTTGTCGACGGCGCCGTCGGTGGCGGCCACCCAATAGCCCTGACCATCAGAGGTCGCAAAGACCGCTATGGCCGGGAGCAGTCCGCCGAAGTGTCCGGCGGGGCTGCCAAAAGCAGCGGCGTTGCCGTAGTCGTAGACCGTGCCGTTGGCGGTGAGAATCCAATAGCCGCCGCCATTGACGGTTCTGACCGCTGAGGTCACCGGGGACCCGGTGTTCCCTGGGGCGCCGTAATAGGCGGCGTCGCCGAAGGTGTAAACGTTCCCAGTCCTTGTGACGAGCCAGTAGCCATTACCGCTGGCGTCGGGCAGTACAGTAACCGCCGCACCAGAACAGCCTCCGATGGCGGGACACGACCCGGCGAAGTGGGCGTCGCCGAAGGCAAAGACGCCGCCATCAGAGCCCACCATGAAATAGCCACCACCATCGGCCGAGGGCACCATTCCCACGATGGGCGCGTTGAGGCTGTTGCGCAACCCCGATCCGGCAGGGTTCAGACCAACGCCAGGAATCGAGCCAAAGAAGCCGGCATCGCCGAAAGCAAAGACCCCACCGTCGGAGGCGTCGAGCCAGTAGCCACCGTTGTCTTTGGTTGACACAACCCCGACGACTGGCCGTTGCAGGGCGGCGCCGCCCTCTGAACCGTAGAACTGGGCCGCGCCGAAGTTGAAGACGCCCCCGTCAGCGCCGACCAGCCAATAGCCGTGGGTCGAGATGGACGGTGAAGTGATCGGGGCGGGTGGTGGTGTTGAACAGGCGTCAGCCGTCGGGTCGTAGGTGATGCTGACCGAGCCGTCCCCCACATTGGCCGCCGACGAGGTGACCTGCGTCGCCGAGGAGGTCACATACGAAGAGCCCCCGGCATCAGGGCCGCCGCCGCCGTAGCCACCGCCACCGCCACCGCCACCAAGACCGCCGTCGCCGATGCCGCCGCCGCCGCCGCCGAAGCCGTCGCCGCCGGCGCCGCCGGCGCCATTCGTTGTGCCGGCATAGGTGATCGTGAGCGGTCCCGTGTTGGCGTTCGCTCCATTGCCACCAGTCCCTGTCCCCATCCCGCCATTGCCGCCCACCAGTTGGGCTGCGCCTTCATTGGTACCGCCTGCACCGCCTTGCCCCGTTCCGGTGCCACCCGTGCCGCCGACAGCGCCGCTCGCTCCGCCGCCGCCGCCAATGGTGCCCGTGACGTCGCCGCCGCCGCCGTTTTCCCCGTTACTGTCGCCGGGCCCGGTCCCACCCGTGGTGACGCCACCGCCGCCACCACCCATCGTGGTCGAGCCGCCGGCTCCGGTGGGCGAACCACCGCTGCTGTCATAGCCGGCTCCGCCGCTGTTGCCGGTGGTGCCCGCGTTGCCAACCAATCCACCGCCACCGCCACCGCCACCGCCACCCGCGACGACGAGGGGCGTCCCTGCCCCGTTGGTGACTACCGAGGCACCGCCACCACCGCCACTGGTGACGTTGCCGCCGCCGCCGCCGCCGAACCCGCCGGAGCCGCCGCCAAAGCCCGGGACCTGGGATCCGCCGAGGCCCCCGACGACGACACTGAGGGCATCGCCTGCTGTCACCGGCACGAGGGCACTCACCGTGGCACCTGTCCCACCAACGACCGGCTCAGAGCTTTCGCCGCCGCCGCCGCCCGAGGCCGTGATGCTCACGAAGCAAATGTTGGGAGGAACCGTGATGCCCGAGGACGTGTAGCCCGGTGTAGTGGAACTGAAGAGCACGGTTGGCGTGGCACCTTGGGCTGAGGGCATGGCGAAGGCGAAAACGCTCAACGCCGAACCAAGCAGCAGCGTGAAGGCGCAGAGAGGCGCTGCTCGTCGGGTCGCCCCGATCAAGCCAGTAGACCTGAAATGGGAGTTGATACCTTTTGCGTCTGACATGTCCCTCATCGCCTAACTACTACCCATTTCTTCAGTCATTGCCCGCCTTCCGTCTTCAACAGGGACTGCAACCCAGATGCATTAGAAGCCACAGGCGCCAGGTCAGTCGAGGGTACAAAGTCACAAACAGGGTGATTTGATCGGGATGAGCCCATAAGGCCGTTATGGCGCGCCCGATGTGCGTCGGACCGAGACTGAGCAGTTGGCGGAAACCGTTCGTTCGTTGCCCCGACCCTGAGGAAGACCTGAATAAGCCGCCGAGACGAGGTCACTTGTAAGTGGCTTGGCCGAGCCAGCCCACTTCACGTACTCGAGGCCGGCAAAGTCGTTGCCGAGCTCGCCCTGGCCGTGGACCACCTGAGCCAGGAACCCGCTCAGGTCGGCAGCGGCTCGTCGTCGATCGGGAGGCGGCGAGACCCCGGGGCGGCCGGGCTCAGCCGGCGGAGCCCCAGTACGGCGCGTCCCCGAATCCGAATGCGCCACCGTCGGCGGCCACCATCCAGTAGCCGTGCCCGTCGTTGGTTGAAGCCATTCCCGTCACGGGGGCGTTCAACGTAATGCCGCCGAGCGACCCCGCGAACGCGGCATCGTAGGAGAACACTCCGCCGTCGCTGGCGACGAGCCAGTAGCCGCCAAGGGTGTTCCCGGCCACACCGACGACCGGCTCGTTCAGGTGGGTGCCGCCCATGGAGCCCCAGAAGTGCGCGTCCCCGAAGGTGAACACGCCGCCGTCTGCGGCGACCAGCCAATAGCCCTTCCCGTCCTGGCTGCCTGCGATGCCAACTACGGGCTGGTTCAGCGAGGCGCCGGGCGGCAGGACCCCGGGGACCGAGCCGTAGAACGCGGCGTCTCCGAAGGCGTAGACGCCGCCGTCGACGGCGACCAACCAGTAGCCGCCGTGGTCGGGCGTGGCGGCGATGCCGACGACCGGCGCGTTCAACGGGACGCCGCCCATGGAGCCGAAGAAGGGGGCCCCGAAGGCGAACACGCCGCCGTCCGCCGTGGCCACCCAGTACCCGCCGCCGCCCGCGTTGGCGACCCCGACCGCCGCGATGTTTGTGAAGGGCATGCCGAGATTGGTCGCGGTGCCGAAGGGGTTGACGCCACCGCCCCGCTGGACCAACCAGTAGCCGAGGTTGCCGCCGCCGCCGGCCACGCCGACGTAGGTCTCCGGATTTGGGACGAGGACGGTCGGCGGTCGGAGCGTCGAGCTGGTCACGTTCCCGAAGTCGCTGCAGGGCGACACCGGGGAGATCGGTGCCGACGTGGCGCCGCCCGTCGGACTGGACGCGAAGAAGTCGTACGGCAACGACGCGGGGTCGGCGCAATGTGGCGACCACTCCCAGAGGATGTCGGGCCCGGGCTCACCGGGCAGGAAGCTCACGGTGACAACCGCAGGCGTACCGTTTCCGGCCACGTTGGTGGGCCGGGTCCCCCCGGACGTGGCGATGGTGCCGGTGACGGGGATGGTCGCGTTGCACGCCTCGCCGGGGACAGTCGGCATGGTCGGGACGAGGAAAACGATGCTGCCCAGGGCACCCTCGAGTTGGGGCGTCCCGAGAGCCACGCCACAGGCCGCCGCGCCGGCGGGAGCCGAGGCGACGTCCAGGGCAACGGAGGCGACGGTAAGGGTGCCGCCCGCGACCGCCACTGCTGCCACGAGTCGCCTCCACCTACGCCGAACATGGATCCGCCAATCGGACATGGCACCCTCCCTTGCTGGAAGCCCCCTCCGGCCCGAGCTGTGCACGTCCTAGCAGGGTGCCGGTGTGCGTGCTCGGGCGTGGGGCGCCAGCTCTGGCCGGGCCGGTGCTCGGATCTCGTGACTCAGCGCGTCATCTTGACGGTGGCGAATGGACCACTGAGACAACGGCCACCCATAGAGCTGTCCCAGCATTCCCGGTTGCCCCATGGCGGCGCGGGCGCAACCACACCACCATGACCGCTGTGGCGCAAGCTGCGAGACTTCGCGCGGACTGCTGCTCAGGCGAAGAGAGAACCGTCCGTGATCAGCGAGGGGGGCGGCCGGCTCCGGTCAGCTGGCGGTGGAAGGCTCCGTCTGTAGCTGTCGCGGCGGCCCCGTGAACCGATCGCGCGCTGAGCAGAGTGTCGAAACAATCGTCGCACAGACGCCCGAAGGCCCGTCCGGTCCCGATCCGGAGGTGCTCCTCCCGTCCGACCCTCGACACCAACGCCTTCCAACCACAGCGATGGCAGACGCCGAAACGATGTCTCCCGAGGCGCCGGCCACCTGCCGGCCTACTCATCGATGTCGAGTACTCACGGTGTCCGATGACTCCCCCGCGAAGTCCCACAGACCCAGACACCTGCCCCGCAACGCTCAGCGCGATGATCTGCCCGGCCTGGCTGCCGCTTCTCGACCTACCGGCTGCACCACTCGTCACGCCCATCCACTGGCTCCCTTCAGAATCCTATATACCCGAGCATGTTAGTCGGGTTTTCGAGCCTCTGACACTCCGAAGCAACCAGCACCTGACGCACGACTCCCCCAGCGAGGCAACTTCAATACATCAACAGTCACCCAGCGGGCCTCAAATGGGCCTCAAGTGGCCATCAAAACGCTGATAACTACCGACATGTGACCTGCGATGATCGTCTAAGAAACCGCAGGTCAGCATCGGCGGTTGGTCTATCGTCCCTGGTGACGAGCCTGGGGTCACTAGTCACCTGCTGAGGCGGTTTTACCGTCACGCTGCGAATCGCAACGCCCGTAGCGGGTTAGCTCATACCCACGATTGGTGCGTTGAGCACAGTGCCTCCCGTCGAGCCGTAGAAGCCCGCGCCGCCGTAGTTGAAGATCCCCCCGTCGGAGGCAACAAGCCAATAACCCCCACCGCTGGGGTTGGGCTCCATCCCGACGATCGGCTTGTTCAGAGCGATCGAGCCGGCCGAGCCGTCGAAGGCTGCGTCGCCGTAGGTGAAGATCCCTCCGTCGGAGGCG
>DATNLP010000293.1:0-3011 GCA_035602795.1 Acidimicrobiales bacterium
CGCATGCTCACTGGCCATACCCGCACCGGTCATCTCACCGGTTTGTCACTAGCCGCTCGATCGGAGGAATGGCCGCTCGTGTGCCCACCATCTCCGAGAACTCGGGACACTCCGTGCGAGGACGCGTGCGAGAATCTGACATGACCCTTTCACTGAAGAGCGTGAACGCCATCAACCTTTTCGCCGAAGACCTCGTTGGAACCAAATCCTTCTACCAGGAGGTCTTGGGCCTGCCGCTTTTATTCGAGGACGAGAACTCCGCCCTGTTCAAGTTCGAGAACGTGATGGTCATGGTGAGGGACGTGTCCGCTGCTGCTGAGCTCATCGCACCGGCAACGATCGGGAGCCCCGGGGGCGGGTCACGGTTCGTCTTGGCCGTGTTTGTGGATGACGTGGACGCGGCGTGTTCCGAGCTGGCGCACAGGGGCGTCGCGTTGCTCAATGGCCCGGCGGATCGGCCGTGGGGGATGCGAACCGCCAGCTTCTCCGACCCCGCCGGTCATATCTGGGAGATCGCTCAGGATTTGGACTCGAAGTAGTCGAAGTTCGCCTGCTCGTAGGCCCGCGGAGCGGGCAGGGCGCTATTGGCGTTAGGTATGAAAGAGATCACGCCGAAGTGTTGGTCGCGTTCGCAGGGGGCTATCCCCCATACGCCGGGAGCCTGAGCATTGATGGGCAGTCATTACGCCATCGAGTTGCTCGGGTCCAGCCGAGGGAAAAGATGCCAGCAGATCTGCCTGAGGAACTTGATGAGGAGTTCAGGGGTGAACTCGGCGTTGGGTCCGTCGAGTTCTGAGGGCAACGGCACTCCCATCTTCTTCGCGGCATCGAGGAGTCCCGGTGCGATTACCTTGCCGAGCGTGCTGAGCGCGCCACCTGCTTCGACGATGTCCAGAGTCCATTGCGGCACCGGCTGGGCCTCGACGCTGGCCCACGTCGCCGGGTCTCGGGGGGCATCGAGGTCGAACACGCCCTCAAATGTGCGTGCCGATGCGTCCCGCTGGGTGAAGGCATCACCGAGATCCCACACCTTTCGTAGCGTGGCGACAAGGGAGGTGTGGCGGAACTCCTCGTTGTAGACCGATCCCTGGTGAACCCAGGGCGAGACGATGATTGCTGGGACTCGGTAGCCGGAGCGGTCGAAGGTGAAGCCGAGTTCACCCGCTGGCGCAGCAGCATCGGGCGGTGGAACCGGTCCCGGTGCGACGTGGTCATAGGTGCCACCCGGCTCATCCCACCCGATCAAGAGGGCGGTGTTCCAGACGTTGGTGCCCGACGGTGAGGTCATTGACCGGTATGTGCTGTAGATCCGTTCCAAGAACGCCTCGCCTCCGAGCAGCGATGACGGAGGGTCGAAACCGAAGTCGGCGTTGCCGCCGATCATCGAGCGGCTCAGGGCGGGGTGGTAATCGTTGTGTCCCGATGCCATGTCCGGCTCAACGAGTGAGAAGTCGGGCAACGTGCCTGCGGCTGCGTCCTTCTCGAACTCGCTGAAGGGCACGAAGTGGGTGGCAAGTCGCTCTTGTAGCCGGGAAAAGTGGATGACCCCGGTGAAGGAGAGGGGCATCGGCTCGCAGACGTAGACCTTCCAGGTCTTGCCGTGGGCTTCGAGGCGCTCGAAGAGGGTCTCGGCGTTGTTCAGGGTCATCCACTTCGTCGCGGGGCTGTTGACGACCAATCCTGAGGACGTGGCCGCCGTCCAGAACGAGCGGTTCATGAACGTCTGGGAGGGAACCTCTGAGAACCAGTGGTCGAACACGCCGAAGTCACGAGCTAGGCCGTTCAAGACCGGAAGCTGCTCGGGGGTGTGGCCGGTCATAATCTGGGCGTACTCGTCGTAGGTGGGCTGGCGTCCGACCTCCCCGGTAAAGGTCGAGATGTAGTCGGTGACGAAACCGTCCATGGTCGGCGTCGTGCCTGGGGGGGGTGCGTTCCAGGGTGCGCTCGCTCCCTCACCGATCTTGAACCTGTTGTGCTCGTCGAGGGTGTTGAAAAGCTGCGTGTTGGTGTGGAAGAACTCCTCGCCCGAGTCGGGATTGGGCGAGTCCATGTCATTGGCGATGCCGTAGGGAACCACCTTGCGGTCGGCACCGTGTTCGGCCCATTCGGGGATCGGATTGCTCAGGTCCTTGTCGAGCACGCCCTCGAATGTCTTCTCGTCGTCTGGCCCGTAGAGGCGGCCGAGCACGTTGTCGAGGGATCGGTTCTCGAACAACACGACCACAACGTGATCGAGCGCGTGTGCCGGTGTCTTTGTATCGGCCATTCGTCGTCTCCTGTTGGGACCGGGTGGTCAACGAATACTTCATCCGAGAAGCGACTTGTTCTATTCACCAGGTGCCGATCTAGTTCAGACCGCCCCCATAAATCCAGTCGTTGAACTTGTCGGCTATGGGGCAATTGGCGGAGGGCTACCCTCGAGCCGGCCTATCCGCGGGCTGCTCGGCGACGAGTGCCCGAGATCTCGTGGGTCGAGTCTTCTAGGTTGACCCGCAGCAGCAACGAGACCCACGTTCGATAGGGCGCCCAGCCAGAAGTGATGACAACGACTTCGTCATCGTCGAAATGGGAACGGTCGTACGCCAACTTCATGGCGTTGATGAGTCGGGGCTCGTGTCGTGGCACCCAGTCGGGGTCGCCGGCTCCCCTCAGCAGGATCAACTCCGCGGAGAAGTCGCCGATCCCGCCGAGTTCCTTGAGTTGATCGATTGCCTCGCAACGCGGGAGCGCCCGCAGCGTTTCTGGATCGAGCCTGTCATCAAGGGCAGCTCGAGCGATCCCGCGTAACCACTCAGGCTTGCGACCCGAAAGTCCGGGAAATCTGTCGAGATCGACCAGTTGCTGCGGGGAAGGAAAGGCGAACAGCGTTGCTCCAGCGAACACAATCGCGTGCCCGAGCTGCTGTGCCATCTTCGCCTTGACGGCGGCTGCCTGGTTCATGCAGATCCGGTGCCCGATGACCGCCCAACAAGCTGCCTCATAGGGAGTCCAGAAGCAGACTGGGCGCAGGC
>DATNLP010000166.1:0-2094 GCA_035602795.1 Acidimicrobiales bacterium
GGGCACGCCGGCGCCGAAGAACCCGATGACATCGGTGTAGCCCTCGCACACCACGACCTCGCCCTCGGCGATGATGCCCTGCTTGGCCCAGTTCAGCGCGTAGAGCGTGCGGCGCTTCGAGTAGATGGGCGACTCCTGTGAATTCTTGTACTTGGGCTCCGCGCGCTCCGGTGGCGCCTGTCCCGGCTGCGGCGGGAGAATGCGCCCGCCCAGCGCCACCGGCCGGCCCGAGGGGTCGCAGATGGGGAACAGCACCCGGTTGCGGAAGAAGTCCTGCACCCGCCCGCGCCGGTTGACGAAGCCCAACCCCGAGTCCGACAGCACCTTGGTGGACAGGCGCATGGATGTGGCCAGCGCGTCCCACTCGTCGGGCGCCCAGCCCAGGCGGAAGCGGCGCACCACCTCGCCGTCGTAGCCGCGCGAGCGCAGGTAGTCGCGCGCCCGCCCGGCGTCGGGCGCGCGCAACAGGCGCTCGTGGTACCACTGCACCGCCCGCTCCATGGCGTCGAACAGCTCGGAGCGGCGCTGGTGGTCCCGGCCCGCCTCGCGGTCCTCGTGCAGCGTGATCCCGGCCCGATCGGCCAGCAGCCGCAACGCGTCGACGAAGTCGAGGTGCTCCATGGCCCGCACGAAGGTGATGGCGTCGCCCGACTGGTGGCAGCCGAAGCAGTAGTACATGCCCTCTTCGGCATTGACGCTGAACGAGGGCGTCTTCTCGGTGTGGAACGGGCACAGCCCGCTCCAGCGCCGGCCCACCTTCTTCAGGAGCGTGTGCTCGCTGATGAGGGCCACGATGTCGGAGGCGGCCCGGACCTGGGCCACCTCTTCGTCCGGAATCCCCACGCCTTGACGGTACCGCGGCGCCGCGCCACCCCCGCCGGGGGCGGCCGCCGCCCCCGGTCAGCCCTCGGCCAGGACCGCCTGGGCCGCCGCCAGCCGGGCCACCGGCACCCGGAAGGGCGAGCAGCTCACGTAATCGAGCCCCGCGTCGTAGAAGAGACCGATGGAGGCCGGGTCGCCGCCGTGCTCGCCGCACACCCCGACCTTGAGCCCGGGCCGGCTGGCCCGGCCCCGTTCGGTCCCGAGCCGCACCAGTTCGCCCACGCCGTCGAAGTCGATCACCTCGAAGGGGTTGCGCGGCAGCAGGCCGTACTCCAGATAGGCGTCCATCATGCGGCCCTCGACGTCGTCGCGCGAGAAGCCGAAGGTCATCTGGGTCAGGTCGTTGGTGCCGAAGGAGAAGAACTCGGCCACCTCGGCGATCTCGCCCGCCCGCAGCGCGGCGCGCGGCGTCTCGATCATGGTCCCGATCGTCACCTCGAGCGTGCCCGCCTTGCCCGACCCGGCCGTTTTGGCCCCCTTGGACGGCTTGGGCGCCCGCTCCTTGTTCACGTCGGCCACCGCGTCCTCGACCCAGCCCCGGGCCAGCGCCAGCTCGGCGCGGGTCACCGTCAGCGGAATCATGATCTCGACGACCGGGTGCCCGCCGTCGACCACCCGCTGGCGGGCCGCCTCCATGAGCGCGCGCACCTGCATGGCGTAGAGCCCCGGCTTGATCACCCCGAGGCGCACGCCGCGGGTCCCGAGCATCGGGTTGGCCTCTTTCCACGACAGGGCGGCCTCGTAGAGGCGGCGCTCCTCGGGGCTCAGCCCGACGGTGGCGTCCTTGATGGCCAGGTCCTCGGTGGAGGGCAGGAACTCGTGCAGGGGCGGGTCGAGCAGCCGCACCGTCACCGGGAGCCCGTCCATGGCCTCCAAGATGTCGATGAAGTCCAGCCGCTGCACCCGGCGCAGCTCCTCGAGCGCCTCGGCCTCCTCGGCCGCCGTCTGCGCCAGGATCATCCGGCGCACCACGGGCAGGCGGTCCTCGCCCAGGAACATGTGCTCGGTGCGGCACAGGCCGATGCCCTCGGCGCCGAGCTTGCGCGCGTTGGCCGCGTCCTCACCCGTGTCCGCGTTGGCCCGCACGGCCAGCTTGCCCCGGCGGATGTCGTCCGCCCACGACAGCACGGTGTCGAACTCGCGCGTCGGCTTGGCCGCGGTGAGCGGCACCTCGCCCGACACCACGATCCCCGCCCCGCCGTCGAGCGAGAC
>DATNLP010000244.1:0-3716 GCA_035602795.1 Acidimicrobiales bacterium
AAGTGGTCCATTCAGGCAGGGGGTGTTATTTGCCCATTGAGAGCGCAACGATCCTTTTCACCGACGTGGTGGGATCCACGGAGCTGTCGCAGCAGTTATCGCCTGACGCCGCCGAAGAGGTCCGACGGGGACACTTCTCGATCCTGCGCCAGGCGGTGGCCGAAGCTGGCGGCACCGAGGTGAAGAACCTCGGAGACGGCCTCATGGTGATGTTCGCTTCGGCGTCGGCGGCCCTGGCCTGCGCGGTGGCGATGCAGCAGAGTGTCGAACGGGACAACAGGGACCGAGAACATTCCGTAGGCCTGCGGGTGGGACTCAGCGGTGGGGAGGTCACCCGAGACGAGGCCGATTGCTTCGGGGACCCGGTCGTTGAAGCAGCCCGCCTGTGCGCCATATGCGAGGGCGGACAAGTCCTGGCAACGGCATGGGTGCGATTGACCGCCGGACGGCGCGGTCGTCATGAATACCGGTCCCTCGGGGAACTGACCCTGAAGGGTCTGTCCGATCCTGTCGAAACGGTCGAAGTGGCTTGGGAGCCGCTTGGAGGAACCGAAAGCGGAACCTCCTTTCCTCTGCCCGGTCGTCTGGCTGGCCGCCCCGCCGCTGGTGTCGTGGGACGCAACGCCGAGATGCACACCATGCTCGACGCCACCAAGCGGGTTGCCGGGGGCGAAGGGCGCGAGGTGCTCCTCATCTCGGGCGAGGCTGGTCTGGGCAAGACCACGCTGGTGGCCGAGGCGGCTCGGGCGGCCTTCGACACAGGAGCCTGCGTGCTGTTCGGTCACAGCGAGGAGGACCTCGCCACTCCGTACCAACTTTTCGCCGAGGCCCTCGGGCATTACGTCACCCACGCCCCCGAGGAGCAACTTCTGGCCCACGTCGAGGCCCACGGGTCGGAGCTGTCCCGGCTGGTTCCCACGCTGGCTACTCGCGTTCGCAAACTGCCACCGTCGAAGGCCACCGACTCCGACACCGAGCGGTTCCTGCTCTTTGCCGCCGTTGTCGGTCTTCTCGGCGCCGTGTCCACGGAACAGACCGTCGTCCTGGTGCTCGACGATCTTCAATGGGCCGACAAGGGGAGCTTGCTCCTCCTCCGCCACCTCGTGGCGGCCGAACAGCCCATGCGAGTGGTGATCATGGCGACCTACCGGGACAGCGAGTTGTCACAGACCCACCCATTCAACGACACCCTGGCCGCGCTTCATCGAGTGAGCGGTGTCAACCGAATCGAACTGACGGGGCTTGACGACAGCGGAGTGGTGGCGCTCCTGGAGGCGGCGGCTGGTCAGAGCCTCGACGCCGCTGGGGTGAACCTCGCCCACGCCGTGTACCGCGAGACCGACGGCAACCCGTTCTTCGTGAGCGAGATGCTCCGCCACCTGTCGGAGACCGGAGCGATCTACCAGGACTCCACGGGTCGGTGGGTGGCCGAGAGCGCACTGGAGCAGTTGGCTCTGCCCGACAGTGTGCGCGTGGTGATCGGGGCCAGGGTCGGGCGCTTGGGGAAGGACGCCGGACGGGTGCTCTCGGTGGCGTCGGTCATCGGGCGTGACTTCGATCTCGACCTATTGGCCCATGCCACGAAGACGAGCGAGGACGACCTGCTCGACATCCTCGACGCTGCCGCTTCCGTTGCTTTGGTGCGCGAGGTGGCCGACACGGGCCGTTACAGCTTCGCCCACGCCCTCATCCAGCACACCTTGTACCAGGACCTCGGTCACAACCGAAGAGCACGATGCCACCGACAGGTTGCCGAGGCCCTGGAGGAACTCTGCGGGGATCGACCGGGCGCGAGGGTGGGCGAGCTGGCCCGGCACTGGACATGTGCCACCCAGCCGATCGACCTGGCCAAGGCCATCGGATACTCGAAACAGGCGGGCGATGCCGCGCTCCGTGCGCTGGCCCCAGGCGATGCACTGCGCTACTACGCCCAGGCCCTTGACCTCTACCGCCTCGCGGCCGACCCCGATCCGGTACTGGGAATCGATTTGGCGATTGGACTCGGCACCGCCCAACGACAGACCGGGGACCCCTCCTCCCGAGAGACGCTCCTGACCGCCGCTCGACAGGCTGCTGATCTCGGCGATACCAACCGACTCGTTGCCGCCGCCCTGGCCAATGACCGGGGTTACACCACTAATCACAATGCCACCGACACGGACAAGGTCGATGTGTTGGAAATGGCTGTTGATCGTCTCCCATTCCATCACCCTGATCGGGCGCTTGTGCTCGCCACATTGTGTTCAGAACTGGCCTACGGGAGCACTCTCGAAAGGCGGAAGGCTCTGGCTGATGAGGCGCTGATGATCGCCGAGTCTTCGGGTGACGACGCCACCATCGCGAAGGTGCTCAATCAAGTCTTGTTTCCGCTGCTGGTGCCGTCCATGCTCGAGCAGCAATTGACCTGGACGGAAGACGCCTTGGTTCGGGCCGCGCGCGTCGGTGATCCGGTACTGCTGTTTCTGATAGCGCACTCTCGAGCAACGGTCACGTTCTTGGCTGGGGATATCGACGAGATGGATCGTTGTATCGAGATCATGGGCACCTTGGCCGAGCAACTCAATCAGCCGATTCTGAGCTGGACGAATACATTCCACCTTGCCAAGCGAGCGCAGATCGCCGGGGATACCGATCTCGCAGAACAGCTGGCGACTGAAGCCCTGCAAATCGGCACTGACTGTGGCCAGCCCGACGCCACTCTCTTCTTCGGGGGACAGCTCTTGGTCGTGAGCGCCCAACGAGGAACGATGGGTGAGTTGATCCCCCTTATTGAGCAGATGGTGGACGAGACATCTACGCTCGCAGAACTGCTTACGGCCGTCCTAGCGCAGGCCCACGCCGAAGCAAACCACACCAAGGACGTCCGGCATTTGTTGGAGGAGTTCGCTGCCACAAACTTCGATCTCCCTGCGGACCAGGGGTGGATAACCGCGATGTACTCCTGGGCCGAAGCCGCCATTCATTGTGGGGACCCGAAATACGCCGGACCACTCTTCGACCGGCTCGCTCCCTGGGCCGAGCAGTCGGTGGCGTCCGGCAGTGTCACGGCCTCAGGCCTGGTGAGCCACTCCCTCGGTGGACTCGCAACTGTCCTCGGCCGTTACGACGAGGCGGATGCCTACTTCGATCGATCTGCAGCCATGAGCGCCCGGATGAATGCCGAGTTCTTTGTTGCCCTGACGGATCTCCACTGGGGGAGCATGCTCGCCGCACGCAAGGACGAGGGTGACACCGAGAAGGCTCGGGACCTTCTCGCCAAGGCGCACGCCGCCGCAGCGACCCACGGCTACGGGAACGTCGAACGTCGTGCTACTGCAGCAGTCCAACTCTTAGACGCCCGACAGGCAAACGATGGGTCGCCAGCTCGGTCGGTATCACCGCACGTTCAGTGAGGGACATCCTGATCCGGACGGCGTGAGATTGCCCATTGGCGAGTGAGACCTCACAGTCTGACATCCCGCCAAAGCGGCCAGTCGCGTCGGCTGGTGGGTGAAGGACTCACATTCGCCCTCTCACGCTCATCGGCGTATCCGTGTTCGTGCCGTCGGAAATGACGGTGCCTTGTTGCACCACTTAGCCTCGATCCACCGCGTAGACCCGTAGAAGCTGGCGGTTGGGAGGGCGGAGCATCCTTCCGGTGGCGTGAGCGTCCCGCGGCTGATGCGAGGGCGTGGCCGACCAGGTGCTCTCTTGGGTTCGATCGGTTGTCAGCGTGT
>DATNLP010000271.1:0-2484 GCA_035602795.1 Acidimicrobiales bacterium
CGCCGGCGTTGAGCTGATCTCGCATGGGGTGTTGCCGGGTCAGCAAGAGCTGGATCAGATCGAGGGCGGCTGTTCGGTGGCGAGTCCTCCGTTGCGCTTTTCACGTCTCGGGCGATCCGTGTCCGGCTCCTTCTACTCGAAAACGCGCCGCCGGACCGTCGGGTACACGGTCGCGTGGCCGCCCGGAGTCGACATCGGAACTCCCCTACCACTCGTCGTCATGTTGCACGGAGAAGGCGCAAACCACTCGAACGCTCTCACCGGCATGACGCCCGGAGAGGCGGTGGCTCTCGAAATTGCTGGGCAAACCCTCCCGCCGATGGCAATGGTCACGGTGGACGGCGGAGACGGCTACTGGAATCCACATCCAGACGACACCCCGATGACGATGGTCGTGTCTGAACTCATACCCATGTGTCAGCGTATGAACCTCGGTAAACGGCCTCAGAAGACAGGTGTGATGGGTATTTCCATGGGTGGATATGGAGCTCTTTTGATAGCAGAGAAGTACCCAGACCTAATTGGCGCGGTCGCTGCAATCAGCCCGGCGATATGGACCAGCTACGAGCAGGCTCGGGCCGTCAACTCCGCTGCGTATGCCTCTGCGGCTGATTTTGCCGAGGATGATGCCGTTACGCATGCCAGCGCGCTCGCACACACACCGGTCCGAGTGGCCTCGGGCAACGATGATCCGTTTCATCCCGGCGTTGTTGCTCTTGCACGGGCGCTGCCCGCTGCTGCGGAGGTCGAGTTCTCGCAGGGGTGCCATACCGGTTCCTTCTTTACCGCGCAAGAACCACCATCGCTTCAATTTCTCGGGAAACATCTCGCGACATTGGACTGAGTTTGCAGCACCCAGGCTGAAGCGCAAACTACCTATCTTGCGGCTCCGTTGCCCGCAGATACGTCATGGTGCGCATATTGCTTCGGATCGGCCGTGTGGCAGATGAGGTGAGGTTGCCTACCCCTGCTCGGCCCCAGTGTCCTGGGCGGTGCGCAGCCGCCTGGCCAACGTCTGGAGCAGATTCCAAGCGATGGTCGCGTTCTGCTGCACGAGTGGCCGAAACTCCCAGTACGTAAGTCCGTAGCACACGAGTTCGGTATCCGCGGTGACCGTGGCCGATCGTGCACCCTCATCGATGAGGGCGATCTCCCCGAAGTAGTCACCGGCCGAGAGGGTGGCTCGTTGTTGTCCACCGACCGCGACGGTTGCCTGACCTGACTCAATCACGAAGAAGGCCGCCCCGCCCGTGCCTTCCTTGGTAATCGTCTCGCCCGGGGCAAAGCGGCGTTCCTTGAACAGGGCGGCGATGCCTTCGGTGTCCCGTGGGCTCATGTTGGCAAAGAGCGGTACCCGCTCAATCACGTCGACCGGTCGCTTGGCACCAGGGGACGCGGTCGATCGGACCGGTGACCCTGCTCGCGTGACCGCTCGGCACTGCAGCAGGTAGATCCGCCCCTCTGCGAGCGCCCACTCGATATCGCGCGCCGGTCCAAAGACCTGTTCGCACCGGCCAGCCAGCAGGTTGAGTTGTGTCAGCAGATCGTCGTCAAGACAGAGCTTCTCAACCAGTTCAGCTTCGACATCCTCTTCGAAGGTGCCGCCATCGGAGGCGGCGCGGATCGCGATCTTCTTGACACCGGGTGTGCGCTCGAGCACCCTGCCGTCCCGATCCATGCGGAAGCTGTCGGGGATGACGCGGCCGGCTACCACCACCTCGCCGAGCCCCCAACTCGCCTCGATAAGCCTCTCGTCGGCACCATTGATCGGGTTTTGCGTGAAGAGAACCCCCGCGACGTCCGGACTGAGAAGTGATTGGACCACGACACCGATACTCGGCCGTGTGAAGAGGCCCACGCGCTGGCGGTACGTGATCGCCGAGTCAGCGTTGGCCGACCACCACACCTCCTGAACCGCCGCACGCAGGTCGTCCACCGAAGGCACGTTGAGAAGCGTGAGGTGCTGGCCGGCGAAGCTCGCGTCCGCACCGTCCTCGTCGACGGCAGACGAGCGCACCGCGAGGGGTCCCGTCAAGGGACGGGCCGCCATCGTCAACTGAGCGATGGCTGCCTCGTGACCAGCGGCCACAGCGTCGACGATCGAGCCCGATAGTGCGATTCCAGGTGGAATCCGCAACCCGGAGCGCGCGGCGGCTCCCAATCCGGTTGCCTTCGCGCCGAACCGCGATTCATCCTGCGCCTCCTCAAGCGGGACGACTTCCGTCACGCGTACACCGTGACTTCACCGGCGTCGCCGTCTACCCGTACCCGCGTGCCGTCGGGAATTCGGTCCGTTGCGTCACGCGTCCCGACCACACCGGGGATCCCGTACTCACGTGCGACGATGGCCGAGTGCGAAAGCAGGCCACCCGAGTCGGTGACGATCGCTCCAAGCAGCGGTAGGAGGATGTTGAACGCCTCGCTGGTCGATTCCGTTACGAGCACGTCACCCTGCACGATCCGGTCGAACTCGGACGGACCCGA
>DATNLP010000272.1:0-23276 GCA_035602795.1 Acidimicrobiales bacterium
AGGAGCGCAGCTGCGCCGTGATCAATCGCACGCCGGCGCGCCCCACCATCGCCCAGGACGTCTCGCCGGCCTGAAGCTGGTCCGCCAGGTGCTGGGCCCGCTGTTGGCGGAACGGCTCTTCGAGGTCCATGCCGGCGTTGAGCGACGTCGCGGCGTCGCGCAGCCCCCAAATGAAGTCGGTCACGGTGATCCCGTCCCAAGCCCAAGTGTCGCGCAGCACGGTGGTCAGCAGGTAGTCGTTCTGGCCGCACCACTCGCCGTTGACCGAGTTGTACGCCCCCATGACGGCCGCCACGCCCTGGTCCACCACCCGCTCGAAGTGCGGCAGGTACACGTCGTGGAGCGTCGGTTCGTCGGCCGTGACGTCCACGGTGAAGCGTGCGTTCTCCATGGAGTTGAGCGCATAGTGCTTGGCGCACGCCATCACCCAGCGCTGGGTGCCCCTGGTCAGCGCGGCACCGAACTCGCCCAGGTGGTAGGGGTCGTCCCCGTAGGTCTCCTGCGCCCGGCCCCAGGCCGGATGGCGGGGCAGGTTGATGCACACGCCGCCGAAGAAGTTGCCCCCCAAGGCCCGGATCTCGCGCCCGATGACGTCGCCGACCTGTTCCTCGAGTGACACGTCCCACGTCGCCCCGCGGGCCATGGAGACCGGGAAGGCGGTGGCGGCGCCTGCCACGCAGCCGCGCGGCCCGTCGACGAAGCGGGTGCCGGGCAGCCCGAGCCGCTCCACAGCGCCGTGCACGATGGGCACACGGTTGTACCCCTCCGACCGGAAGCGGGCCAGCCCCTCCCAGAAGTCGGAGTCGCCGTCGAGCAACCAGAGCCGTTCCCCGTCGTCGAGCTCGGCGTGGAGCTCCTCCGCCACCTCGGTCACGTCCCGGCCAAGCTGTATCGATAGGACGGCGTCCTCGAAGATCGTGGGCATTGGGGGAATCTATCGAGCGGGTTTCGGCCACGTTGGCGGTTGGCACACCAGTGGGCGGTTGCCCGGTGCGCCGCGGTGGCCGCTACGCAGGTGCGATTGCAGACGACGTCGCCAGGAGGTCCAGTGTCGAGACCACGCCGAGGCCCTCGAGAATGCGTTGGCTCTCCTTGTCGGCCGCATCGGGGGCCAGCTCCGTCGTCTCCAGGCCGAGCTCGGCGACGACCTTCAACGTCAATGCGAGGTCGAAGTCAGCTTGGCGTAGCTGCGCCACGTCGAGGCTGGCCTGGAGAGCCAGGCCAGCGCGCTCCAACTCGCCACCCCGAGCCAGCGCCACGCCGCGCACCCGGTGCAGCAGGGGAAGTTGCGGAGCGCCACCCATCGCCTCGGCCTGCACGATCTTGGCATCCGCCCGAGCCAAGGCATCCTCGATGTGACCGGCGAGCAACTCGGCCTCGGCCCAGCGGGCCCCGGCCTCGAGAGATACGAATTGGCTACCGAGTGCCTCCCCCTCGTCCCGTGCATCGGTGAAACGCCGCACGGCCTCGTCGAACCAGCCGCGGGCGGCGGCGCAACGGCCGAGGTTGCAGTTCACGTACGCGGCGCCCGACCGGTAGCTGGCGGCCCGCCAGGTGAGCGAGACCGACTCGAAGAGCCGTTCCGCCTCCTCGACGCGACCCTGTTCCAAGGCGATTTCAGCGACGTTGTTCTCGTAGGACGCTCTCTGCACGACGTCTCCGCAGCGCCGTGCCCGCTCGCGGGCCTGCTCGTAGAACGACAGCGCTCCCTGCCAGTCGCCGTGGAAGTACGCGAACACCCCCAGCAAATTGAGCACGGTCGCCTGGCCTGGCAGATCGCCCATCTCCTCAGTCAAGTCGAGCGCGCGCCGCCAGTTCACCGGCTCCTTAAGCACCCCAAGATCCATCTGGGCCCAGTCCAGCACGATCAGGGCATTCGAGAGGGCGTCCTTCTCGTCGACTAGCTCGGCTTGGGCGATGGCCCGTTTCGCCCAATCGATCGCACGGGTGTGATGGCCCTGCTCCTGGCAGAACCGGGCGTACCAGGCCAGGAGCTGGGCACGCTGGCGCTCCGCCTCGGGATCGTCCTCTCCTTCGAGGACGTGCAGCGCCCTCGTGAGCCAGCGCAGTGCGTTGCTGTAACGGTCCAGCCAACCCTGCACCCGCGAGAGCTTCATCATAAGCCTGGCCTGGGCCAAGCGGTCGTCACCGATGAGGCGTCGCGCAGCACGGTATTCGGAGACGGCGCCGACGTACTCGCCCGTACGATTCCTTGCATCCGCCAGCGCCTCGTGCACCCCGGCGACCTCTTGCACGTCCAACGCCGGCAGGCGCCGCGCCGACGTCAGCGCTCGCTCATAGAACTCGGCCGCCTCCACGTTGGCGTAAACGTTCCGCGCCTGCTCGGCGGCGACCAACGAGTAGCGCCAAGCCTCCTCGAATCGCTGAGCACTGAGATAGTGCAGCGACAGCGAGTGGGCCCATTCCTCGGGATCATCGGCGGCCGACAGGAGAAAGTCGGCGATTCGCCCGTGCAGCTCCCGGCGGAGGCGGTAGGTGAGCCCATCGTATGCACCGTCGCGCAGCAGCGCGTGCCGGAAGACCAGATTCGCGCCCTGGGACCCGATGAACTCGTTCAGTCGCTGCCAGATGTCGTCGCCGGGGCCTGGGACCACGTCCAGGACGGCCTCTAGCAGGTTCCCGGGAACGGTACGACCCAATACCGACAACCGGCGGAGGAAATGCCGGTCACCCGGCGACAAGCGGTCGATGCGAGCGGCGATCACCGCCTCAATAGAGTCCGGCAGCGAATCGAGGTCATCGCTGTGCTGTGCCTCGGCCAGCAGCTCGCGTAGGAACAGTGGGTTCCCACCAGAGCGCTCCGCCAACAGGGCCACCTTCTGCGCCGGCAGCGGATGCGTGGCCATCGCCTTCTGAATCAGCTGGGCCGCCTCGTCGCCGTCGAGGGGCTCGAGCTTCACTTTGGTTAGTTCGCCGTCCGGGGCCACGAAGCCGGACTCGACGTCCCGCCGGGTCAGGCAGAGCAGCCACGGCTTGACGCCGATGATGGGGATGAGATGGCGAAGGAGGTCCGCCGAGGCTTCGTCCATCCAATGCGTGTCCTCGATCACGAAGACCGTCGGCCGGTTGACGATCTCGTGCAGCAGCACCGCCATGACCCGGCCGAGGCGCTGACCCCGGTATTCCGGATCGAGCTCGGCCGTCTCCGGGGTGTCTGGCATCTCGACGTCCATCACCGAGCCCACGAGCGGCGCCCAGGGGAGCAGCTCGGCGTCGGACTCCGTCAAGACGGCGAGGATGCGCTGGCGGGCCTCCTCGTGACTCGCTTCGGCGCCGATGCCCAGGAGCTCGCGCACCATGCCGCGCAGTGCGCCGTAGGGAATGGAGGACTGGTAGTACTCGCAGCCAGCCGAGACCACATCCATGTCGGCCGCCTCGGCCCGGAACGCCTCGATCAACCGCGACTTGCCTACCCCCGGCTCGCCGATGAGTTCCAGGGCCGAGCCCGATCCACTCCGCGCCGACTCAACCGCGGCGCGCCAGGCGGCCAACTCATCCGTCCGCCCGACCAGGGGCAACTGCTGACCGGCGTCAGCTTGGCGTACCCCGAGCCTCCCGCCCACCTCGACCGCGTGGATCGGCTGCACCTTGCCCTTCACATGGAACGGCGGCACTTCGGACGTCTCGAACTGGGAGCCGGAGCGGCCCGGTACCCCGGGCGTGGCCAGGATGGTCCCAGGGACCGCCTTTGCCATCAGCCGCGCCGCCAGGTTCACAGTGTCCCCCATGACAGTGAAGGTGCGGCGGTAGGGCGGTCCGATGTCGCCGGCGAACACCCGACCGCTGTTCGCCCCGATCCGCAGTGGCGGGGTCCGAGGTCGGTCCATGACCTGGCGGAGCGCCAGCAGCATGTGGTGCTCGTCCTCTCCGGTAGCCAGCGGGGCGCCGGCGACGAGAATAATTTTGCCCCCGTCGTGGTCGATGTCGCTGCCGATGAACGTGACGTCACGCTGGTCCACGGCCTCCTGGACGTCCGAGACCAGGGTGTCGAGATAACGCGTCGCCACGTCGGGGCCCTCCGATTCGATCATCTCGTCCGTGCCGTCGAAGTGCACGAACGCAACGACCGCTCGGCGGTGCTCTGGCTCGCGCTCGGTCTCCCCCGTCGATTTGCGGATGGCCGTCGAGACGCACTGGGACAGGTCAACTCCCGGATCCTCGAAATGACGCGGGATGACGGGGCTTACGCTCACAGTGGGGGCGCGGCGCAGGAGGTAGCCGTCACCCCGGGGCTCGCCCAGATCGGAGGTCCGCAGCGAGGCCGCCGTCTGTGGGCTCAACAGGATCTCGCCCGCTGTGGCCGTCGACTCCATGGAGACGGTCGTGCTCGCCGCGGGTCCCGTCACGATGAGCTCACGGTGAGAGTTCCCGACGAGGAACATGTCGAACTGCCCGCTGTTGATGCCGATCGACATCCGCAGCGTCACCCGTTGTCCCAGGACGTTCAGCTTCCCCGTAGCCCGCAGGTGCCGCCGCATGGCGTAGGCGGCCCTGCACGCCCGGAGCTCGTGCTCGGGCCCGGTGTAGAGCAGAAGGAGGGCGTCGCCGCCGAACTTCAGAAGCTGGGCCCCGTCGGCGTAGGCGACAGCGAGCAAGCCGACGAAGCACTCGTTGATGATCGCGGCCAACTCCTCGGCCCCGATCTTGCCGTGGACGGCTAATCCCTCGGACAGCTTGGTGAAGCCCGAGATGTCGACGAATGTGAGCGTCCCGTCGACCGAACGATGCCGGGGATGGGGGGACGTCCCGACCCAGTCCACCAACATTCGGGGCAGGTAGGGCGCGAACGCCCTGGAGCTATCGCGTGGCGGCGCGACTTCAGCCGGTCTTGCGAGCGCCACCACGCGTCACACTTCCCGCCTGCCCCTATGCCGCCCGGCGGGGCCGCTCATGTCCCTTGCGCCCGTCGACAGGTGAGGTCTCCCGGCTCAACGGACCCAGGGGTCGCCTGCCGGGAAGGTGACCTCCTCGACGACGTTGCCCTGCCTGGTCAGGGTGATGTAGTTGATGCAGGGCCCTGACCCAACCTTGAAGGGATTGCAGACCGGGAGCAATCCTGCGGACCCGGCGGGCGTGGTCTGCCCGTACAGGTTCTTGAATGAAATGGTGGACCTGAAGCACACCCAGAAGAGGAGGCCTTCGAGACCTGAACCCTTCGTTCCGTCGATTATCGGGAAGGAGTTGACGGCAGTGATCGTCCCTGGGACTGTCCCGCCCACCGGCGTGAATGTGTTGCTCTCCTGCACAACGTTGGGCGCGTGTCGGAAGCCGTCGCCGCAGTTCGCCGTATTGTTTCCGCTGTCAGACACCGTGTCGAGCTCCAGGAAGCCCGCTCCCGTCCCCTGGGTGTTCAACTGGCTGTTTTCATTGTTCACGTTGTCGTTGGTGTTGCAATTCGGGCCGGTGCAGCTTTCCACGGCGTTGGCCACGGTGATCGAGTCCGATACCGATGCCGATGTTCCGGCATTGGAGGTGATGTTCACCACGACGGTGTAGGTGTCGTCGGCGGCATATTTGTAGCTACCGTTCACGGTGTAGGTGGAACCAGACACCGAGACGGTCCCAGTGGTGGAGGCGCTACCGTCACCCCAGTTGATGGACGCGGTGAAGAAGCTGGTAGGGGTAGTGGCCGGGGGATTGTAGCTGTCCGTGAACGTGGCCACTGGTCCGTTGTAGGTAGTTCCGAGTGTTTGCGGGACGATGGGGGGGGTCACCGGGCTCGCCGTGATGACATCGGGCACCGCGGTCAGCGACACGTTGTCGAGCGTGGGTCCCTGGTTCTGGTCGGATGGGGAGGTGTCGTCGTCGAACTCGATCGTGCTGGTGGTCGAGGTCGCCGTGAAGGTGATGGTGTTCGACACCCACTTGAGAGGAGTACTGGCAGGGACCGCCTGGACCGTGTCGATCGTGGAACCATTGACGGTGACGCCCAAGGTGTGGGTGACGCCGTCGGTCGTGCTCTCGTCCCCGTTGACCGCCGACTCAAAGGAGAGGCTGTACTCCTCCCCAGGTGTGGTGGTCACCTGCTGGAAGAGCCCGCCGGGCGCCTCTGTCGTGCCGGCCAAGTCGATGCAGTTGGCGCTCCCGCCTTGGCACTCCCAACCGTTGTAGCTGGTCGACACCACGTCCACGCTGCCGACGTTCGAACCGGTATAGCTGGCCGGGGTCACCACCGTCCAATGGGGAATCGTCGTCGAATCGCCGGCATCGACGGTGAGGTAGCCACCGGTGGGAACGGGAACAGTGGGGATGGTTTCGAAATTTGCGTTCAGGATCAGGTTCCCTGAAGGAGGAGGCGGACCAGCGCTCACCGTGGCTGGAGTGAGAAGGACGGCGCCCCCGACACCGAACGCGACGAGCGCGCTCGCCAAAATGGTGCGCCACCGCTTGACCATACCCATCCGCACTCTCCGGCCCTCCTCGCTCGTGGAGAAACCCCCCCACCCTTGTCAACGAGGGGTTTTGTCAGATATTTGACGAAACCGCAGGTCGGCAATAGAGCCGAATGGCCCCTCCTGCAACCCAAATTTCAAATTGCGGAGCCGTGCCGAGTCCTGAGACCCGGCTGAGATGACTGCGTCCGTGTGGCCGACTCGCACTCACTTCGCCCACTTTCCGCGTCGCACCGCCGACTCCTCCGTGGCGTGCGTGAGCACCTGGTTGCGGTTCTCGAGCTCGAGGGCGGCACCGATGTCGGACGCGTCGGTGTTGACCTGCAGCGCCCGCTTGGTCACCTGCACGGCCAGTGCCGGTAGCTCGGCCATCCGCTCCGCCAGCTCGAAGGCACGGCCGAGCAGCTCCTCCGGCTCGAGGAGCTGGCTGACCAGCCCACGACGGTCGGCTTCTTCGGCGGGAACGGTTCGCCCGGACAGCATCCAGTCGGCCGCGACGCTGGTGCCGACGATGCGCGGCAGGTGGTAGCTCATGCCCATCTCGCCACCGGAGAGCCCGAGCAGGATGGCACCGTTGCCGAACGAGGCCGCCGTCGAGCACAGCCGGACGTCAGCGGCCAGGCAGAGGGCGAAGCCGCCGCCGACGCAGGGACCGTTGACCGCGACGATGACCGCCTGGGGCAGGGAGCGTACGGCCAGGGGCAGCGCGCCCATGCGCTCCTGGAATTGCATTCGCTCGGCCACCGGCGAGTGCGAGGACGGGAGGCCGGGGCCGAAATCCCGCACGTCGAGTCCGGAGCAGAAACCGCGCCCCGTCCCGGTGATCACGACGGCCCGGGTCGCCGTGTCACCCGAAAGCCGACTGCACTCCTGCTCGATCGCCCCCACCAACTCGTGGTTCAGCGCGTTCAGGCGCTCGGGTCGGTTGAGGCGCAGCAGCGCCACACCCGCAGTCGGTGTCTCCACGACCAGGACGTCACCCACGTGAGACCCTCCCGCTCACCATCGCCAGCACCACGGCCGACACTGTTAGCACCGTCCACTTCCGCCGGGCAATCACGATCCGGGCGATGGACCGGCAAGTTCGTGCGCCCGGGTCAGCAGCCGAGGCAGCACGGGCACCATGGCCTCGACCTCGCCGTCGGGCGACGAGCGCCGGCGGTTGTGCTTCACGATCAATGACCACGTGGCCGCCGACTTGAACGACGCCAGCGCGACGAACCAGCCGAGCGAGGGCGCGTCCCGGCCCACCGCTTCGGTGTAGGCGGAGGCCAGCTCGGCCGGATGCGGCAGCGCAGCGGCGTGGCGGGTGGTCCGCCTGTACGTGTCGGGGTCGCCGTTCAGGAGGAACCAGCCCAGGTCGACACGAGGGTCGCCCACCGACCAGATCTCCCAGTCGACGACAGCCGTGATCCGGTCCCCCTCCGCCAGGAGATTGCCCAACCGGAAGTCGCCGTGCACGAGCGCCGGCGCCAGCGGCACTGGCGCCGAGGAGCGGAGGCCGTCGGCGACGTCCGGCCATCCCGGCACCAGCCCTGGGTCAACCGTCTGGAGGACGCGGCACCAGCGGTCGATCTCCTCGTCAGCGCTCACCACCGGCTCGCCTCCGAGGCCCGCCGACCCGAGATCGATCCGGTGTAGCAACGCCATGGTGCGGGCGGCGGCCAACATCCGCGCCGCCATCGTCGCGTCGTCGACCGCGTCCGCTCCGACGACATCGAACAGCGGCTCGACCGAGTCTCCCGCCAGGAACGACATGACAAAGAGCGGTGGGACCTCCGGTGGCCGGCCGGCGTCCTCCCACAGCACCTCGGGCACCGGCACCGGCGTCGGGGCCAAGGCGCGCAGCAGCCGAACCTGGCGCAGCACGTCGCGGTTGCGCACGGGCGCCACCCCCGGTGGCGCCACCTTCACCACCACGGATCGTTCACCGAAGCGTCCGGCGTAAGTCAGGCTCGATGCACCTCCGGCGAGCGGGCGTACGTCGGTCACACCAACCGGGTCCAGCCGCGCCGCCAAGGCCTGGAGATTCAGCTCGGGCACGGACCTAGTATCGGCGAAAGTCGACCGGGAGGGCGCCGTGGCAGGCGACTACGAGGGACGCATCGCGCTGGTGACCGGCGGGAGCCGGGGTCTCGGCAAGGCCATCGCCAAGCGTTTGGCGGGTGAGGGGGCCGCGGTCGCCATCACGGCGCGCACCATGGACCCCGACCCCAAGTACGAGGGCTCGCTGCGCCAGACCTGCGAGGAGATCGAGACGGCGGGAGGCCGCGTGCTGGCTGTGCAGGCCGACCTGTCCCAAGCCGACGAACGCGAGCGCATGTTCGCCCGAGTCGTCGAGGAGATCGGGGCGCCCGACGTGCTGGTCAACAACGCCGCGGTGACCTTCCTGCGCCCGCTCGACGAGTTCCCCGAGCGGCGCGCCCTGCTCATGGTGGAGATGCACCTCCTCGGCCCGCTCCACCTCATCCAGCTGGCCCTCCCGGGCATGCGCGAGCGGGGCCGCGGCTGGGTGGTCAACCTCACCTCGGTGGCCGGTGACCCCATTGACGGGCCGCCCTTCGCCGAGTTTGACCGCACGGCCGGCTTCGGCCTCTACGGGACGGTCAAGGCGGCGCTCAATCGGCTCACCCAGAGCCTGGCTGCCGAGCTCTACGACGACGGCATCGCCGTGAACGCCGCCGCGCCCACCAACCCGGTGGCCACCGAGGGTGCGAGCGCACTCGATTTGGCCAAGGAGGACACGGAAGACATCTCACTGATCACCGAGACTGTTTTCCGCCTCTGCCAGGGCGAACCCAAGACGCTGACCGGCCGGGTGGTCAAGACCCAGTCCTACCTGCGCGAAGTCGGGTGGCTGCCATGAGGGGTGTCCATGGCTGAGCCGCCGATCGCCCTGGCCGACGAGTTCGCCATCCGCAGGACGCTGGCCGCCTACTGCCACCAGCTCGACGACGGGGACTTCTCCAGCCTGGCCCACCGGTTCAGCGAGGACGGCTCTAACACCTACGGCCCGGGCTCACGCGTCCGGCCGGGCCACGTTGGAGTCGTGGTTCGCCGAAATGAACCCGCCCGACCGCCGGGGCAAGCACCTGACCATGAACGTGATCGTCGACCTGGAGGGTGACCGGGCCGTCGCCTATTCGGACTACCTCTTCGTGCGCATCGTCGACGGCACCCTGGTACCGCTGTTCAGCGGCCGCTACCGCGACGAACTGGTGCGCGCCGAATGCGGCTGGCTGATCCAGTCCCCGATGGTGTCACCGCTCGCGTAGGCGGGCAGGGCCAGCTGCGTGCGACGACGCTTCAGTGCTTGACTAGTCGCCGGGCCATGAAGAGGATGTGCTCCCGCTCGTACTCCTCGGCCTTGTCCGGGTGCTCGGCGCGCAGGTGGGCGAACGACACCTCCACGATGTCGTCCTCGGTGTCGCCGGTCAGCACTGTCCCGCAGGGACAGTCCAGCACGTAGTGGAACTTTAGCGCCTCCTTCGGCGCGTCGCCCTCGGCGCTCACGACGGCGACCCGGCGGCGTCGCCCCGGTATTCGGCGTCCGTCACGTGCGCACCCCAGTCCGTCTCGGGCTTCGATCCTTTGCCGACACCTTCGGTGATGGAGAGGTGCGTCATGAAGTTGTCCGGCGTCGCTCCGTGCCAGTGCCACTCGTCGGCCGGCGTGTTGATCACGTCGCCGGCATGAATGTGGGTGATCTCGTCGCCCCGGGATTGGACGAGGCCGGCGCCATCGGTCACGTAGAGCGTCTGGCCGAGGGCGTGGGAGTGCCACGCCGTGCGCGAACCGGGGGCGAAGCGCACGGCGTTCACCCGGACCCGCGACGGCTCCTCGCCCCTGGCGATGGCGTCGATCCAGACGTCACCGGTGAACGTCTCGGCTGGTCCCTTGTTGGACGGTGGCTTGGGTCGGAGTTCCATGCTCCTCCTTCTCCATCATTCTGACGATACGACCAACCTCAGCCGTGGTCCTGGAACCATCGCCCGAGCAGCTGTTGCGCCTGCGGCCCGCCATCGATGACGTGGTTGGTGCGCCGGCTGACCCGCCAACCGTCGCGGGTGCGCGTGAACTCCCAGAAGTTGGCTGAGACGCGCCAGACCTCGTAGCCCTCGTCGGTGTGGAGGTAGACCCGCGAGTAGCCGATGGCCCGTGCGGTATCCCCTTCGATGTCCACCACGGGGAAGGCGGGAATGTGCGCCGAACCCTGGTCGATCAGCGCCTGCTGCCCGTCACTGCGCACCATGTCCGCGATGGCCGCCGGCCCGGTCAGGTGCGACATGTCGGACTGCAGCACGGCGTCTTCCGAGAAGAGCGCGGCGGCCGCCTCCGCCTGGCCGGTGTCGACCGCCGGGCCCCAGGTGTTGATGAGCCGATGGATGGCCACCTGGTCCTCCAGCCGCCGCACCCGTTCCTCGAGGGTAGCCAGCCTCGCCCGCAGCTCCGCGTCCTCCACGAATACCTCCGACGTCCCGCCCGGCCGGCCTATGGGGTGGCGCCCAGGCCGAGCGTCCCCTTGGCGTCGAGCAGGTGGTGGTGTGACTCGTGCACCGCATTGCGACCGATCCCGACCAGGGTGAAGGTGACCACCCCGTACTGGCCGCGGTCGTTGACCACGGTCCGGGACCATCCCGACGCGTCCATCCCGCCCAACGTGTCGGCCACCCGGCGCGCGTTGGCCTCCAGCTCACCCGCCAGCTCCTCGGCATCGAGCTGGTTGTAGCTCTCCCACTCCTCCTGTCCCGGGTTGAACATCGGGACCGTCGGTGCGTCCTGCTCCAAGCCGAGATGCAGCCGGTCGCCGGCCACGCGCAGAGTGCCGCTCACGTGCGCGCCGTACTGCATGGGCGAGAACACACCAAGTTCGGGGCTGTGCCGCAGGTAGTCGTCGTCCGCCTCGACCAGGAACACGTGCCACCTAGCGGCCAGCTCCACCACCCGCTCTCCCAGCGAGTCCGGTTCCATGGCCGACGGATTCAGTCCGCACTGCGGGCACGACTCCTCTTGAATGCGGGACCACTGCCAACCCTCGCCGCGCGCCGCCCGCAGCTTCTCCATGTCGTCGGGTTCGGGGATGGGCTGCGTCGTCGAGGCTGCCACGCGGCGAGCTTACCGCTGGGGTTGACCGCAAGAGCCGGCCGGTCGATCTGCTCCCAGTAGGCTTGTAACCCGTGACCGATGTCGAGTTCTACGTCGACCCCAGCTGCCCCTGGGCCTGGATCACCTCCCGCTGGCTGCTCGAAGTCGCACCCCAGCGGGACCTGACAGTGTTCTGGCGCTCCTACTGCCTCGAGATCCGCGACGACTACGGCGTGGCGCCGACCGTACCCGAGGAGTACCGCCAGACCGCCATCGACGGCCACGCCATTTCGCACCGCATGCTGCGCATCTTCGAGGCGGCACGCGCCGAGGCGGGCGAAGAGGCGGTCGATCGGCTCTACACCGAATGGGGTCGGCTGCGCTTCTCGCCCGACTGCCCGCCGTTCGACCGGCTGCTGGTCGACTGCGTGGCCGCCGCCGGCCTCGACGCCCGGCTGGTCGAGGCGGCCGACGACGAGAAGTGGGACGGCCCGATCTGTGAGGCGATGGAAGTCGCCTACGCCTTCGGCGGCCCGAAGACCCAGACGCCGACCATCGTCGTGCGGAGCGATAACCCACACGGGTTCAAGGGGCCGGTCATGGCCCCGGCTCCGACGGGCGCCGACGCCCTGCGCCTGTGGGATGCCATTGTCGTGCTCTCCGAGCAGGAGGGTTTCTTCGAGATCACCCGGCCCCGCACCAACACGCCGCGGGTCCACATCAACGTCTAATCGGTTCGCCGGCTACGCGCCCTCGAACTCCTCGAGGCCCCACTCATCGAGCCATTCCGGATAGGGCGTCTCCCCGTCAAAACGGATGGGCAGCCGGACGCGCAGACTCCTCAACGGGGAGCACGGGGCATACCCAGCCCGATCATGGCGATGATGTCACGCTGTACCTCGTTCGTCCCACCCCCAAAGGTGAAGATGGTCTGGCCCCGGGCCTGCTGCTCGAGGCGACCTCTGATCACGGCCCCCGGGGAGCCCTGGACCAGGTAGCCCGCTTGGCCGACCACTTCGAGGAGCTGTTCGTAGACCTCGAGAGCGAGCTCGGTGCCGTACACCTTGGTGGCTGACGCATCGGCGGGGTTCAATCCCTTGTCGGACGCCCACGCCACCTTCCAGTTGAACAGCTTCAGTACCTCGATTTTGGCGTGCACCCTGGCCAGGGTGATCTGGACCCACTCGTGGTCCATCACGGTCCGTCCGTCTCCCAGTTGATGCCCCTGGGCCCATCGCCGCACCTCGGTCAGGCTGCGGAGCAATCCTGAGGCCGGGCACAGCGCCACGCGCTCATGGTTGAGTTGGTTGGTGATCAGCTTCCAGCCTTGGTTCTCCGCCCCGACCAGGTTCTCGACCGGGACCCGGACGTCCTCGTAGAAGGTCGAGCTGGTGATGTCACCCGCGATGGTGGACAACGGAGCCCAATGGAACCCGGGGGTGTCGACCGGCACAATGAACACCGAAAGGCCTTTGTGCTTGGGGACATCGGGGTCCGTGCGCGCCGCCAGCCATACGTAGTCGGCATACTGGATCGCGCTCGTGTAGATCTTCTGCCCGTTGATCACGTACTCGTCCCCGTCGCGTACGGCCCGGGTTTTCAATGAAGCCAGGTCCGTACCCGCTGACGGCTCGGTGTAGCCGATGGAGAAGTGGACCTCACCTCGGAGGATGCCGGGCAGGATCCGTTGCTTCTGCTCGGGGGTGCCCAGGGCCATGACGGTGGGACCGACGCTGTTCAAGGTGAGCAGCGGCAGCGGCACGCCCGCCCAGTGCGACTCCTCGACGAAGATCATCTGGTCGATGGCCCCGCGGGCTTGGCCGCCGTACTCGACGGGCCAGCCAAGGCCCAGCCATCCGTCCTGCCCCATGCGGCGGATGTAGCGGGTATACGTCGACACGCTCGGGTCCGAGCCTTCGACATCGGCCACCAGGTTCTCGAAATACTCCCGGAGCTGGCTCTGAAGATTCCGCTGCTCCGCCGTTAACTCCAGAAGCATCGTGTCCTCCGGTTAGGCACTCCCCGATCCGTCCGGGCCAGCATTATCGCCGGGATCCTTGTCGACCGTGAAGGCGCGGCGACTGCTGGCAGATCGGCGTAGAGGGCACCCGAAGGAGACTGGTCGGGTTGACGACGCTTGGGTACATGTTGCTTAGTCCGGGCCGGTTACTCCGAGGGCGTCGGTTTATCTGGCCGCCAGCTCGTGGCTAGCAACAAGGCGGCACCGCCGACACCTCCGATGAGGGTGATGGCGAAGCCGGGCCACCCCCACAAGTCAGTCAGAAAGTGCACGTGGCCGTCGATGCTCCACTGCCCTGAGCCGAGCGTTCCGACGACGACGCCGAACAGGGTAAGCGTCATCACGTACTCCCACCCCTCGCCCGGACGGAAGATGAAGAACCCGTTCCCGCGGTGGTTGGTGATAAAGGCCACCACCATGACCCCGACGACGCCGGCGCAGGCCAACGGCGTGGCCAGGCCGAGGATCAGCAGCACGCCCGCGCCGACCTCGGTCAGGCTGGCGAACCAGGCGTGCACGATGCCGGGCCGCATGCCGAGCCCATGGAACCAGCGCGCCGTGCCGGCGATCTTGCCGCCTCCGTAGATGTGGTTGATGCCGTGGGCCAGGAACACCCCGGCCAACACGAGCCGAGCGATGAGCAACGCCAGGTTTTCGGACGACGGCGAGAGGGTGCCGAGAAGCGCGTGCACGAGACCTCCGGTTCAGTTCGCACTCGAGGGGTGACCGGCCAGGTCGCCGGTCAGCTGATCATGGTCGACCCGCACCGTACCGTTCACCGGCGTGTGCCGGTGACGATGGGCCGTTCATGGGGGCCAGGGCCGTCGGGCGCCGGCCGGAGCTGTGCGTCCTCACCGGACCCCGGGTGGCTGGGGCCGGGCACGCCGCGGGACCTCAAGCAGCACCTCCTCGGACGCCGAGAGGAACGACCGGTCCCCGACCAGGTCGCCCTCGCCGGTGCCCCCGAGGTTCTCGGAGAACCGGCGGACACGGCCGGAACCCCGCTTCGCCGTCGAAGTACACCTCGTTGATGGCGTCGTAGGCCCATTCGCCCTCCGCCCGGTGCAGGGGGTGGTTCTGGACGTCGTCCAGGCCGCGCGCCTCCGCGGGGATGGCGGTGGCCCGGGTCACCCGGGCGCCGCTGTTGAGTCGGACCTCTAGACAACAGTCCGCCGTGACCCAGCACCCCCGGTTCAATGCGACGGAATGCGGAGCTGGGACCGCAGGAAAAACCGCGACCGCCCGCGCCGGGCGACGGATGCCGGTCGATTCACCGCTGGGTCAGAGCTTTACCGTGGCTTGCGGTTCAATGACGATGTCGGCCGTTCGAAGTCGTTTGAGCACCGTGTTCTCTCTTCCATACGACAGTGGCGTGAACAGGAGCGTGTCGAGAGGGAACCATAGACCGACCCACACCAACACCCACCCTCCGGAGTCAAGAACGAGGTTCGCGTTCCCACTGGCGCCCACGATGCTCGACTTGATGATCACGAGAACAAATCCCAAAACCACAATTGGGAGCCCTATCCATAGCGAGAACAAGCCGTCGAGTCGGGTTGCCCGACGTTCACGTTGGTTATAGGCGATTCGGTGGTCGCAATAGCGACCGAGGGTACGTTGAATCCGCTGGTCCATTCCCTGTGATAGCTGGTCAGCGGGTAGAGCCAGTTCGATCCGGACTGATCCGTTCGAGCGACGGCTTCGTAACATGCTGATGCAGTACTCCAGCCCTGTCATGAAATTGCGGTATTCCGAGAACAGGTCTGCTGGCGCCAGCACGAACATTTCTTCCGGGCTGTTGAGCGAAAGCGAAATGACCTGGGTGGATTTTTCGGTCATAACGCCATGGTCTACTCCCATCGCCTGACCCGTACCCATTCAGGCTCGCACTCACTGCTGCTTGCAGCGACTCCTCTGTGCTTTACCGATGCGGTCTCAGCTCGAAGTGTCGCCGTCGTGCGAGCCCTCACCGAGAGGGATGCGTGGCTGTGGTGGCGAAGGGCCGCCACCTGCATGATCTTGGGTCGTTGGGTCCCCGGCGGGAATGGTGAACGGACGCGCCGATCAGGTCTCGGTCGTTGTGACTGGAATGACCTGCAAGATGTCATTCTGGTAGCGGCGTTCGTCGATACGCCACGCGCCGTCGCGGTTCGACCAGGAGTCAAAATAGCGGCCGCGCGCCACGACGTCGGTGCCCCCGGCTCGTATGCACGCGGTGACGTAGCTTTCGCTCGTCGCCGTTAGGCCGGCCACGTCGATCAGCACGTTCGAAAGCTGATGCGACGTAGCCATGCAGGACCGGTGGGTCTCGAAGATCCATGCCATCAAACTCGCTGCCGAGCCGTCGAAGATCTCTTCGTAGTGGGCCGTGGCATCGCGGTGCCAGACATGCCACCACGTCACCTCGTCAATGCGGTCTACGGCCACACAGTACCGATGCAGCGCCTCGGTGATCGCCTCCTTGGCGACCAGGTCGGCCATCGCGTCCGACATGATCTCACTCATGGCGCCGATCCCCTCTTCGCTGCAACCGAATCGTCTCGACGTCGACTGTAACGGCACCTAGTCTTCCGTGCCGTGGAGTTTGTCGACCGCTACGGCCCGTGGGCATTGGTAGCTGGGGCCTCGGAAGGCGTGGGGGCGTCAGCGGCCCGGTCGCTCGGTGAGCGCGGAATCAATGTGGTCCTGGTCTCCCGTCGGCAGGCCGCGCTCGATGACGTAGCCGAGACAGTGGTCTCCTCGACGCGAACAGTGCAGCTCGACTTGAGCGAGCCGGATGCCGCAAGCCAGCTGATACGAGCCACCGCGGACCTCGAGATCGGTCTTTTGGTCTATAACGCGGGGGCCGACCCGAACATGGCGCGCTTCTTGGACAAGCCGCTCGACGTGTGGCAGGCGATGCTCACCCGAAACTGCACGACAGTCATGGCTTCGGTTCATCACTTCGGTGGTCTGATGGCCGAGCGTGGCCATGGGGGCCTCGTTCTCGTCACCTCCGGAGCGGCGTGGGCCGGCGGCGCCCGCCTGGCCGTGTATGGAGCCTCGAAGGCCTTCGACCTGATCCTGGCCGAATCGCTCTGGGCGGAGTTGGAGCCGTCGGGAGTCCACGTTCTCGCGATGGTGCTGGGGCAGACGGACACCCCGGCCCTGCGCACGTTGCTCGCCGGACGTGATGTCGACGGGCTCGCCGATCCTGACGACGTCGTGCGCGACATGCTGAACAACCTGGCCAATGGTCCCACCTGGCCGCCGGACCCCTCGCCCTTGGGCTCGGTCCCTCGCCGGCTGGCGGTCGAGCTGATGACACAGGGCTCTGCCACCCTCTTCGATTCGCCGTGATCGGCGTGCGGCCGATGGACCCGAGCAACCGGGAGAGGCGGCTGAGGTCGCTGCCTTCCCAGGAGGCGCCGCGGCCACCGCCTCGCACTAGACCACGGAGACTCTTGAGACCGGAAGCCGTCCGTGCCGAGCGTCGACATCCAAATGGCTAAGCCGTAAGCCGCCGAGCCCCGATTGCACGTCTCCACCTCCCAGACGCCAATCGGGTCGCCCCTCGGTGGACCTCGAGATGACCCAGGTCGTGGTGCAGCAGGTCGACCCCCCCGCCGGTCCTGTTCGGTTACGGCGCCCGGTCAGGAAGTACCCGACGACGTGCGACCAGTTGCCGGGTGCACCACCTGCCAGCGTGGCCGGCTAGAGCCGGGAGGAGTTCTCGCCATGGCATCCGGGTCAACGCCATCGCGCCGGACCACATCATCCCGCCCATGGTGCTCGCGGTCTCAGCGCCCGGGTCGCGGACGGAGTTCATGAACATCATGCGCGCCCAGGCCGGGCTGCTGGGACGCCGGGCACCCGGCGACGTTCCTGGCTAGCGAGGAGGCCTGGCTGGATCACCGGAGCGGTCCTTCTGGTCGAGTCGGGCGGGCTCAGCGTCACGCCGTTGATGATCGCGCCATACCGGCGCGCCATCCCAAAGCCCAAGGCGTAGCAAACCGGTGCGCATGGATGTCTAGATCGCCGGTTGGCCGCACCTCGGCCGGATGGCGGGGAGCCGGTCCCGACGCCTTGGGCCTCCGCCAATTCATGATCGCCGCGGAGCCCTTCGAGGGAGACTCAGGCGGCCGAGCTGTATCAGCAGTCTGACGTGCCCATGCTGCACGAGCGATCTTCGAAAGGGCAGTTCGGATCTCAGCGAGCCGGGTTTGACCCCGGCGAAGCACCGAGTATGGCCCCAAGTACGTCTCTGCATCCTCCCAGCGAAAGGCCGGCCCCTAGCGCGGGAGCCCCGGGGACGGAGTAGGGAGGCCGGCGGCGGACCAGGTGCCGGGGTATCCGGCCTTATGCGGCTGGGTCCTTCATCCGATGTTCTCATCAGTGAACCCACGCATCCACACACGCCCTGGGATTCCTGGTCGCTTGCCGCACAAGGCAGGCCCGGGGTGGCACATCCTCCCGCTCTTGTGCGTGGCCAGTCTGATCCTGAGTGTCCTAAGTCTCGGAGTCTGGACCGGCCGGGATCAGGCTGCCGTGTCATGGGAGCCGACCGCCGCCATCAGTGCGGCGGGTCAGTCCTCCTTCTACGGATCCGGGAGGCTGACAGCGGCGGATCCCAACGGGGGTTACTGGCTTGCCACCTCGTCCGGCTCCATTACCGCCTACGGAGGTGCACCCTTTCTGGGGTCGCCTGCAGCCTCGGGCATCGACCTGAACAAGCCGATCGTCGGCATGGCCAGCACGGCCACGGGTGCGGGCTATTGGCTGGTCGCCTCTGACGGAGGGATCTTCAGCTTCGGTGACGCCGGGTTCTACGGGTCGACCGGCGGCCAGGGACTGACGGTGATTGGCATCATCGTTGCGGCGAACGAAGAAGGATACGGACTCGTCGAGGCAAGCGGCACCGAAGCGGTCTTCGATGCACCTTCGGCGCCTCAACCCACCGCGTCGCCACCCACCGCGACGTCACCACCGACGACGACCACGAGTACAACGGCGACCACGGTCCCGCCCGAGTCGAACCTCCTGACTCCTGCGCAAACGGAATTCAACGGAACGACCGGGGGATGGCAACCCGTCAACGCCACCTTGTCGCCGGCCCAGGGCTCAACCTCGGGTTCCTTCGCACTTGACGTCGCGGCGACCGCGACCTCATCGGCGGGGGCGGTGAGCGCGCTACCACCAGCAGGCACTCCCACCGCCGCCACGCCGGGCGACAAGTACATCGGGGACGCCTCGGTCGAGGCGCCCAGTGCAGGGGAGTCTCTCGGAGACGCCATCGCCTTCTACAACTCGGCGGGCACCCAGCTCACCGGGGTCTTCGGCCAGGCCGTCACGCCCACCGCGGGCACCTGGGCCACCCTGCCCGAGGTCGAGGCGATCGCGCCCGCCACGACGGCCTACGTCATCTTCGGCGTGCTCTCGTGGGCACCGGTGGTGGGACAGGACTTCTTGGTCGAGTCGCCCAGCCTCTACGCCCTCACGACTGCCGCCGTCGCCCCCTCGGTGGTCGGGCCGCTGTCCACATCGGGCAACCAGATCATCCAGGCCAACGCCCAGCCCATCACCCTGCGCGGCATCGTGATGCCGGGACTCCAGGTCAGCCCCACGATGTCCGGGACCGGCGTGAGCGAGCAGGCCGTGATCGAGGCCAAGGAGTGGGGAGCCAACTTCGTCCGGGTGCCCCTCAGCGAGGAGTACTGGCTCTCGTCGAACTGCGACTACAGCTCCACCTATGAAGCGACCGTCGACCAGGTGGTCAACTGGATCACGTCGCTGGGCATGGTGGCACTGCTCGACCTGCACACCAACAGTTTGAGCAGCTGCGACTCCGGGACTCCGAGCCAGCACAACATGGCCGACGAGGCGCAGTCGCCGACGTTCTGGAGCCAGGTGGCGGCGCGCTATGGGAACCCGACCTCCCCCGAGTACAGCCCGCTCGTCGCCTTCGACCTCTACAACGAGCCGCACGACATCTCCCAGAGCATCTGGCTCAACGGGGGCGAGACGACCGACACCGTCACCGGCGTCACCTACGACGCCGCCGGCATGCAGCAGCTCTACGACGCGGTGCGCGCCGCGGGTTCCACCAACCTCACGTTCATCAGCGGCCTCAACTGGGCCAACACGCCTCCGACGACCCTGGTCACGGGTTCCAACATCGTCTATGCGGTGCACTACTACACGTGTCCCGGGAACGACCTGTCCAGCTGCACGAATCCCGACCCCTACGACCCCACCCAGGGCCTGAGCCAGTGGACCGCTCTCGGGACTACCGAGCCCGTCGTGGTGACGGAATTCGGTTGGCCATCCCAGGACAGCGGCACGTACGACTCCAACGTGATCGCCTACGCCACCGAGCAGGGTTGGGGTTGGAGCGCCTTCGCCTGGGAGGACGTGCAGTACCCCACTGAGTGGGACGTGAATCTGGCGTACCTGCCCGATGGCACGGCCGAGCCCTCACCGTCGGGAATGCCGGTTCTTCTGGCGTTGTCGCAAGAGACCTGACCCACGTCGATCTCATCACCCTGCGGTCACGCGAGCCCTTCTGCTGATGGGCAGAACAGGACCGCGGATGAGGCAGCCGACAGAGGCGAGGCGCGCCGGGACCATCTCTATCGTGGAGCGTCGCCCATCCGGTACTCGTGGGTGAGCTCGTCCAGCTGGGATTTCAGATCGTCATCGACGACGAACTCGGCCGCCTCGAGGCTCGATGAAAGTTGGTCCGGGTGGCTCGCTCCGATAATGGGGGCGGTGATCGTTTTGTTCGCGAGTACCCAGGCGACGGAGAGGGTGACGAGGCTGATGCCAACCTCTTCGGCAATGGCGAGGAGTTGGTCAACGGTATCGAACTCTTGGTCGTGCCAGTAGCGAGATTGATACATCTGGCCCGCGTTGCCGAGAGTGAAACGACTGCCTTCCTCCGGTGGATCCCCGCGTCGGTGCTTCCCCGAGAGGAGGCCGCCGGCGATGGGGTTGTACGAGATGACGCCTACGCCATCTTCGGCACAAAACGGGAGCATCTCACGCTCTATTTGGCGGAACAACAGGTTGTAGCGAGGTTGAACTGAGTCGAACCTCGCCAGCCCGAGCGTCTCGCTGCGACCAATAGCGCGGACGAGCTGGTAGGTGAGGAAATTCGAACATCCGATGTAACGCACCTTTCCTTGGTGAACGAGATCGTCGAGTGCACCAAGCGTCTCGTCAATAGGGGTGGCCGGATCGAATCCGTGGAGCTGATAGAGATCGATGTAATCGGTTTGCAAGCGCCGCAAGGAGGCGTCAATTGCGGCGAATATGTGCCTTCTGGAGTTGCCGCCGTCGAGCGGCGATGGCCCGGTCCGTCCAAAGCACTTCGTGGCAAGGACAAAGCGGTCCCTCCTACCCTGCAGCCAGCGTCCGAGGATCTCCTCGGTGCGACCCTGGGTGGTGAGATCGCCACCGAGCGGGTAAACGTCCGAGGTATCGATGAAGTCGATGCCGCCTTCCGCAGCTCGATCGAGAATCGACACCGAGGTCGGCTCGTCACACTGCAAACCGAAGGTCATCGTCCCAAGACAAAGTTTCGACACCTGAAGGCCGGTCCGTCCAAGTCGTGCGTGGTCCATGCCGAGAAACGTAGCGTTCCACCGTGTACCCCGGCCCAGCGGCTTCCTCTTCCATCGGTCCCGTCCCGATACGTTCTGGGCACTCTGCGTCGCTCATGGTCGTGGGGGCCGGATCCTTCATTCACTCCTCGACAGCGCGATTCGCCACCAGCCAGGATGACCCTGAACCCCCATGTTGATGACGCTCGCCAACGAGCTGAGCCGGCGGGGCAGGGAATCGGCGGGGCCGCCGTATGCGCTGGCGGAGGCATGGGCAGCGCCGTCGTCATCGAGGTCTGAATCAGCGGCTTCCGTCTGGGGTCAGCGACGAGGCCAGATCCGTCCTTCGGGCTGGTAGCTGCTCGTTTCCTTCGCGTACCAGGTCGAGGAGCGGCTTCACCGCCAGGACGAGACCAAGCGACACGAGCACGACCTGCCAGAACGCGGTTGGTAGGTGGCTGTTGAACGGATCACTCGTAGACGGCCATGCCAACATGACGCCGACGAGGAGTCCGATCCACACGAGGTGGTCCCGCCGAGGGCCTCTGCGGCCGATGCGAATGACGATCACGAGAACCGCCATGAGGACGACGACCGGCGTGAGCGCCAGCTCGACGTCGTGTCCCCACGTTGATCGGCGCAAGACCTCCTGGGAGGTGGTCGGACCGACGAGGTAGACCACGGTCACCATCGCCAACCAGCAAACGAACGACTCGCGGATATGACCGGCCACGACTTCGAGCAAGACGAGCATCACCACGACCGCCAGGAAGTAGTAGCCGAAGAGAGCCTGTTCGAAGACGAGCCGAAAGCCGAGCGACAACGCAACAACGGAGAAGAGCACGGTGGGTTGCAGCGCAGAATTCGCGCCGAGACGGCGAAGGACCCACCATGAGAGCAGGAAGGAGAGCGCTATCGGGAATCCTCGGGAGCAGATGACCAGGACTGCGTCATGGAGGTGGAGTGTGGACAGCAGCGTGCCCGTACCTCCTGTGTTCCCCGTACCCTCCAACGCCAAGCCCACTGCTACGGACGAGGTCAGCATGACAAGGAGAAGGATGGCCAGGACGGCAGTAGCGCTGACCGCCGCCAGGAAGGTACGCCTCCGCGTGGCGGGCGCGAGTACGAGGAGCGGCACCGCGACCAGGACGGCGAACTGCTGAGAAAGGATGGCGAAGGTGACGAGGATGCCAGCTGCGACCCACGAGTCGCGCCGAGCGCACGCCATCGCCCCCAGGGCCAGTCCCATGGCGACGAGGTCCTGCGGGTGGAAGTACTCCACCAAGCACAACCAGACAGGTGGAAGGCACGCAGCGACCAGGAGCGTCGCCGGCTCCCAACCGCACCGCCCGCGTCCCGATGCCCGCAGGAACGACACGATCCCACCCAGGAGGGCGAGCCAACCCACGTACCCCACGCGGAGTGTGTTCGTGAGAGCCCCCGCCCGGACGGACCACCCACTGATCACGCTGTCTGCGCTGTCACAATGAGGTCCCAGTGCGGTTCGGGCTGGGAACGGGACCGCGTACCCGATATGGGCGATCGCGGCGACTCCCCCCGAGAGGAATGGGTACAGCGGGGCAATCAGGATGTGCCCTGGGGGGAAGGCACAGCCCAGTTGCCCGTGCGCGATCGCCCATGTTGAGGGGGTGGAAAAGACGGCGTCACCCGGCGCAGGCCCTCCCAAGAGTTGAACGATCGCCACGAAAACAGCGGTCGAGGCGAGCCATCCGAGCGCGCACCCCCCTGGGGACAGTGGCTTGTCCAACCACGCCTTCCATGGCGCTCTCGACTCAGGGCGACGGTTCTCCTCGTCGATGTGGTGGCCGGCTTCGGATGCCGCCAGTAGAGATGTGCTGACTGACACCGACACCGCGCTCATCGGATCCCGCTCCATCCGCCCCCTGCCGGCGATTCCGGCGGCAACGGTAAAGAAAATCGTCACGGTGTCGGTTGCAAATCGGTTGCCCGTGGACGACACCCCCGTGTGGGGGCAATGCGACCTGAGGCATGGCCGGGGACGGCGCCTTCGGACTACCCCCGCTCGTCGCCGAGTCCCGGGATTCCCGCGATGAGCACGCCACACCGCATGCCGCGACAACCGTAAAGCTCAAAGGACCGAGCGGGTGGCCCACGCCGCCGTCGGGTTCGGCCCGCTCCAGCGCACGTCGAGCGTGG
>DATNLP010000273.1:0-10300 GCA_035602795.1 Acidimicrobiales bacterium
GGTCACCATGTCCGCCCACGTCCACGATTCGAGGGCCGACCTGGCCGCCCGGCACAGCGCCGGAGCGGCATCGCCGAGGACGGGCAGAACGTCACCGGGCCCCACGGAGACCAGCCAGGTGCCGTCCTCGTCGTCGCCCACCGGCAGTGCGACGGGGACGTAGGGGTAGAAGGCGTCGACGTCGTCCAGCCGGGAGTGCTCCACCCGCCAGGTGGCGCCGCCGGCGCCGGCGGTGAAGCCGCCAGGCGCGTCGAGGTCGGGCTGCGCCAGCCAGAAGGTGACCCCCGAGGGCCCCACGCAGATGGTGCGCACCACCGGCGTGGGCGCGCCGACGCGCTCGTGCACCACGCTCCCGAGGAGGCAATTCGCCTTTTCGAAGGCCGCCAGAGCCGGCACGCCGTGGAAGCGGTCGAGCAGTGCCGCGGTGTCGACCGCCGGCTCCGAGAGCGGCGGGAGCAGGTCGAGGTCGTCTCCGAACCGGTCCAGCCGGCGCTGTCGTCGGGAGCGGCGGGCCAGCGCGGCGCAGGTGAGCGAGCCCAGGCCGAGCGCCAACAGCTCAGGCAGATGCGTCGGCAGCTCGCGGCGCGGCTCGCGACCCGCCGGCGGGCTGAACGGCGCCGAGCGACCGCGATCGCCGTCGTGGGGCAGGCGCAGGTGCCAGCCGGCGCGGACGTGGTCGGGGTCGACGAAGCGCGCGCCGACGGCCACGTCGCGGCCGAGGTTGAGGGCGGCGATCGCCGTCCAGTCCGCGCCGTCACCCAGGCGAGTGTCGGCGATCGACCACAAGGTGTCGCCCGGTCGCACGACGTAGGTCGTCCCGGGTACGACCACGGGTGCTGAGGTGGCGGTCGCGGTGGTGGTGTCCGCACCCGCTTCGGCGACGGCGACGGTGACGGTGACGGTGGCGGCGGCGCGCTCCGGAGACAGCGCGCCGGCTTCAGACGAAACGGCCAGCGGTGCGCCTACGGTCGTCAACGCCAGCACGCCTACGGCGATGCGCGCGGCCAGGCGGTCCAGGACGGACACACCGGCGACGGCCTCGACATCACCGCGCCGCACGTGCGAGACGACGGCGCGCAGGAGCTGCGCGCAGCATGCGGCCCAGGCGAACCACGCCGCGGCCGTCAGGGCGAAGAGCGCGTCGCGGGTCAGCGCGGGCCAGGCGTGACCGAGGCCGCCGGCGAGCGGATCGCCGACGACGACGAGGAGGACGGCGGGCACCGCGGTGAAGGCGAGCAGTGCGGCGAGCGCCGCTCCGAGGACGTCGCTCAGTCGCCGCGGTCCACGGGCCGTGCCGCCCTCAGCCACCGGCCGGGCCGATCGTGATGGTGTAGGTGAGCGAGGTGCTCTCGGACGCCGGCTCGCTGACCGTCGCCTGGCAGCTGCCCTGCGCGTCGGGGAGCGACGCTTCCATGGCGGACGTGCCGCCGACGCTCTGGCTGCCGTCGGGGCAACTGACGGTCATGGTCAGATAGGTGTCGCCGGACCACACGACGGAGACCTCCGTGGCCCCCGCCCCGGTGAACCCGTAGCCGTTCGAGGTCTGGACCGGGGGATCGAGGACGCCCTGGGTCTCCATCCGGTCGGCCGGGAGCGAGGCCGGCTGGCTGGTCGTCGTCGTGGTCGTCGCCGGCGGCGCCGGCGGCGCCGGCGCAGTGGTCGTCGTCGCGCCGGTCGACCCGGTGGCCGCGGCGCCGGTGTCGTCGCCGAACCCGTTGGCCGAGACCAGCGCGGTACCCGAGGCCGTGGCCGTGGCCCGCGGGCTCGTCGTCGTCGTGGTCGTCGTGGGCGTGGAGGCGTGCGGCGTAGGGGCCGGTCCGGGGTTGGTCCGGACGCGGGGAGAGACCACGTGGGCATCGCCGGTGGACGACTCGCCCAACGATCGGCGCGGCGGCGCGCGGTCGGCCGGCGCCCCGGCGGTCGCCACGAGGAGCGCCATCAGGGCCAGGGAGACGGCGAGGATGACCCACCAGTTGGGCCGGCCCCGAGCCACGCGTGCCCGCAACCGATCCGTGGTCTCCTCGCCTCCACCGCCCACCGGCACACGATACGCACGCGTCATTCCGCCCGCACCGGCGAGCTCAGGCGTACAGCCGGCGGCGCCCACGGTCCCGGCGGGCGTAGAGGGCCCGGCGGTCGCGCCCGGTCGCGGCGGCGAGTTCGGCGATGGAGTAGCCCAAGACGTGCTGGGAGTAGAGGACCTGCACCTCGTCGGTGCGCATGCCTTCCAGCCGCAGATCGATCAGCAGGCGGGCGAGTTGCTCGAGGTCCGTCTCCGAGCGGGCCTCGCGGTCCGCCGCATCGTGGAGCGAGACGGTGCGACCCTGGAAGTCCTTGGCGCGGAACAGCTGGCGCCGGACTCGGCAGCGGATGGCGGACAGGAGGTCCAAGACGGCGTAGCGCCGGTCCTGGCCGGCCCACTCCTGGAGCACGAACCAGGTGGTCGACAGGAGCTCCCCGAAGAACTCCTCTCCGTCCAGCCAGGGACCGCCCCGTCCCCACTGGAGCTTTCGGGCCACCGTGATGAGCCCCGGGACCAGGGCCTGGACCAGCAAACGCTGGAGGAAGGGTTCGGCGTCGGCCTCCCGCAGCAGGATCCTGACCAGGTGCGCGGCCTCCTCGCGCTCGGCCCGCCCCCGGGCGCGGTGCATGCGCGCCAGCAGGTCGCACGGCGTGGGGCAGCAGGCGGACCGGTCGCCGGTCCCGACCACCAGTTCGGAGAGGACCGGGTCGCGTGTCGCCACCCGTTCCAGCGCCGCCACGGCCGGGGACGCCCGGCCGATGGACTGCCACTCGGCGAACATCTGGTCGATGAGGACGACGTGCTTCTTCGATGGGCTGGTCGGCATGCGGCCACGGTGGCGGTGTGCGCTCCCCCGATCCCTCCCCCCGGGCGAGCGCGTCCGGACACGGAGCACGCAGACGGGCGATGGCCCAGCTCGGCGGTAGTGTGCGGCCGATGGACATCGACGAGTTCTACGAGGCCGACCCGCGCCGACGGGTGTCGGCCGAGCTCGAGCTGGGATCGGAGTGGCTCGACGTGGACGGCGTCCGGCACGAGCTGAACTACGTGGAGGACACCGGCGAGCTCTACGCACTGCGGGAGCCGGCGCCCCACGTGAGCGAGGACCCGTTCGGTGGGCTGCGGACCAAGGCGCCGCCCGGGTACGACCACAAGATGACGGTGCACGTCATCGCCCACATCGCCACGAAGGACGACCTGCACCGGATCCTCGACGGGTGGCAGGAGGCCATGGGCAGCGCGGATGGCGCGCGGTGGCTGGGGGACCGCCTCCGGGAGGCCGGTGTGACCGTCGGCCCGCCGGGGGACGCCATCCCCGACGACGGGCCCGACGTCACCCAGGCTTGAGCACGGCAGATGGCGGTGATCGGAGACCCTCGAACGGGGGGCTGACGGGCCGGCGGGCGTCACACTGAGCCGAGACTCCTGGGCGGTTTGGAGCCTGTGGCACTGAGGCTCACGGCGCGGCTGCCACCGCAAGCACTCTCGAGAGAGATCGTTTCCCAGCCAGGATGCGGATCAGGACGTCCACCCGGGCCCGCGCGGCCGACCTCGGTCGCCAGCGGACCTGGGGAAGTTGCAGCATGGCGTTGCTGGTGGCCGTCGTGCCGCTCGTCGTTCTGTCGACGGCGGAGCCGGCCACGGCAGCACCGGTGCCCGCCGAGCATTGGGTGGCGAGCTGGACGGCGAGCCCCACTGACTCGCTCACTCCGTTCGACGCCGCCGGGCTGCCCGTGCCCGAGGTCCTCGACGACCAAACCCTGCGGATGGTGGTCGTCCCCCACCTGGGCGCCTCCGTGCTGCGGATCCACCTCTCCAACCGCTTCGGGGAGGCCTCGGCGCAGTTTGGTGACGTGACGGTGGCGACGGAGTCGGCCGAGGGGACAGCCAACGTCTCCGAGATCACCCCGGTCACCTTCGACGGGGCGCGGTCGGTGACCGTGCCGACCGGCGACGACGTGGTGAGCGATCCGGTCCATCTCGCCTTCTCGGCGTTCCAGCCGCTGGCCATCAGCATCTACCTCCCGGGCCGGCAGGAATTCCCCACCAAGCATTGGAACGCGAACCAGACGTCCCTGTACGCCCCGCCCCTCAGCGGCGACCGGACAGCCGCGGCCGACAACAACGAATTCCCGCTGGCAACGCAGTCCTGGCTGTACGTCGACGGCGTGGATGTCGAGGCCCCGACCTCGACGGCGGCCATCGTGGCTTTCGGCGACTCGATCACCGACGGGTTCGTGGCGTCCGATCCCCTCAGCCTTCCGGTGAGCCAGGCCGTCGCCAACAAGAACGGCCGTTATCCGGACGACCTCCAGCGCCGGCTCATCGCCGGAGGTGTTCCGCTGTCGGTGGTGAACGAGGGCATCAGCAGCAATCGCATGGTCACCGACGGGGAGCCCCTCCTTCTCGGGCCGAGCGGCGTGCAGCGCTTCGGCCAGGACGTCCTGGACGTCCCCGGGGTGCGAGCGGTGTTGGTGCTCGAGGGCATCAACGATCTCGGCATCCCGCCCGCCACGACCACCCCCGCCCAGCTCATCGCCGGTTACGAGCAGGTGATCGCCATGGCCCATGCGGCCGGCATCAAGATCTGGCTCGGGACGATCATGCCGGCGTCCAACGCCGTCCTCGACGGGACCCTGCTGGCGCCGAACAGTGAGCAGTACCGCGAGCAGGTGAACGCCTGGATCCGGACCCAGCATCTGGCCGACGGGGTGGTCGACTTCGATGCCGCCCTGCGCGACCCGTCTGATCCCGCCATCCTCAACCCCACCTACGCCGGCCCGGACAACCTGCATCCCAACCTGCTCGGGTACCAGGTCATGGCGAACGCCGTCAGTCTGGCCATGCTCGAGACGGCCCTACCGGGCCACTGACCGGCCGCTCGGACGAGCCGCCAGCGCCGAGTGCGTCTCAGCCCGGGCTTGATCGGGGTCAGGCGGGCGGGTCGAGCTCCAGCATGACGGCCAGGAGCTGGGTGGCGAGATTGTTGGTCCCCATATCGGCTTCCTGGGGCATGATCTCGCTGTCGATCAGCAGGTCGGCCAGGCGCAGCATGACCACGGCGAAGCGGAAGCCCGCGAAGATCTCGTAGAAGAAGAGGTCGTTCATGGGCCGGCCCAGGAGCTCGGCGTAACGCTCGACGGTGTCCTCGTGGGAGGGGAACCCGGCCGGCCGGGGGACGCCCAGCGGGTCGGTGAACTGGCGGTCGAAGTAGAGGAACCAGCCCAGGTCCATTTCGGGCTGGCCGAGCGAAGCCATCTCCCAGTCGAGCACGGCGGCGCAACGGAAGTCGTCCCAAATGATGTTGCCGATGCGGCTGTCCCCCCAGCTGAGCACCACGTCGCCCGCCTCGGCGGGGCGATGGTCGACCAGCCACTGCCAGGTGGACTCGATGACCGGGACGGTCAGGCCCTTCGCCGCCCAGTCGAGGAAGTCCCTGTAGTAGGACATCTGCTGCTCTATCCCGGGCTTGCCCCGCGTGGGCATGCCCAGCCAGTCGAGGCCGAGGGTGCGCCAGTCGGTCCGATGCACGGCGGCCAGGGCCTCGATCCCGCTCCACCACAGGCGCTCCTGCTCCTCGGGCGTGGCCTCGATGACCCAGCCCTCCATGGTGTAGGGGATGTTGTCCGAGGGCACCAGGCCCTCGACGTGGTCCATGGTGAAGAAGGGCACGCCGAGGTACTGCGGGTCCTCCTCGTAGAAGCCGAGCCGGGGGAGGGGGACGCTGCTGCCGCCGTCCGCCAGCGCCTTCATGACGCGGTATTGGGTGGAGAAGTCGGCGTCCATGAAGAGGAGGTGCTCGGTCGGGGCCACCCGCACGACCAGGCGCCGCTCCTCGCCCCCGGCCGAGCGGGTGCGGCAGAGGATCGTCTCGTTGGAGAACCCGTTGGAGGCCGGGGCCTGGACGTCGAAGACCTCGGGGACGGCGCCGTCGGTCGACTTGGTGGCCAGCCAGCGTCCGAGGACGTCCGCCACCTCGGCCGGGTCGCGCTGGTCGATGTCGGGCATGCGGCGGCACTCTACCGATGCGGGGGCCCCGACGGAGGTTGGAGGTAGCGTCGGCGGCGGTGCTGATCCTCATCGACCTCGGCGAGTCCCGGGTCCACCTGCACGATCCCGACGACTTCACCCGCTTCTCGGTGGCGGTGGAGGGCGCGGGGGACAGGGCGGCGCTGGAGCGGGTGCTCGACGAGTCAGGACTCGGGCGCCTGCGGGAGGACGGCGAGCACGTGGTGGTCGACCCGGCCGCCCTGCGGGCGCTGGCCGGGAGCGCCGCCACCGATGCCTGGGACGAGGGCTTCTCCGGCATGTGCGCGTACGCCGCCGGGAAGGGCTGGATGGAGGACGACGGGGTGGTCGCCCACATCGAGCGGCGCGACGAGGTGCCCTGATCCGCGGCGGGGCGGGTCCCGAGTGGGTGGCGGCGGACCGGCGTGCCGGCGTGGCGGGCGGGCTCCCGGAATGGGTCGGTCGGAGGCCGCCCCGCTAGCCTTTTGGCGCCGCGTCGAGCGGCCGCGGGGGCGGCGGCGTCCCCCTGAGCCCCTGGGAGGGACGCATGGCGATTCGGGACTACGACCGCTTGTTCATCGGTGGCGACTGGGTGGCCCCGGAGGGGTCCAACACCATTGAGGTGATCTCGCCGGCGACCGAGGAGGTCGTGGGGCGGGTGCCCGACGGTACCGAGGCCGACATCGACAAGGCGGTGGCCGTGGCGCGGCGGGCCTTCGACCACGGGGAGTGGCCGCGTCTGGCCCCCGCCGAGCGTGGTGAGATCCTGCGCAAGGTGGCCGCGCAGATCACGGCCGAGCTGGGCGACATGGCCGCCATCATCACCGAGGAGATGGGCGCGCCGATCACCTTCTCGACCATGGGGCAGGTCCTCGCCCCGACCATGATCTTCAATTACTACGCCGACCTGGCCGGCACCTTCGCCTTCGACGAGGTGCGCGCCGGCGTCCTCAACCCCGAGGTGCTGGTGACCAAGGAGCCGGTGGGCGTGGTGGGCGCCATTGCGCCGTGGAACGTGCCGCTGTTCATTGCGGCGGCCAAGCTGGCCCCGTCGCTGGCCGCCGGCTGCACCGTCGTCTACAAGCCGGCACCGGAGACGCCGTTCGACGCGTTCCGGCTGGCCGAGATCTTCGAGGCGAACGGGCTGCCCAAGGGCGTGCTGTCCGTGGTGCCGGCCGGGCGCGAGGTGTCCGAGCACCTGGTGACGCACCCGGGCGTGGACAAAATTTCGTTCACCGGGTCCGGTGTGGGGGGCAAGCGCATCGGCGGGCTGTGCGGGGAGCGCCTGAAGCGCTGCACGCTCGAGCTCGGGGGGAAGTCGGCCGCCATCATCCTCGACGACGCCGACCTGGCGACGGCCATCCCGACGCTGCTGCCCAACTCGATCATGAACAACGGGCAGGCCTGCATCGCGCAGACACGCATCTTGGCGCCGCGGGCGCGTTACGGCGAGGTGCTCGACGCCGTGGTGTCGGGTGTGGCCGCCATGAAGGTGGGCGACCCCATGGACCCGGCGACCGAGGTCGGCCCGGTGGTGGCCGAGCGGCAGCGGGCGCGTATCGAGGGGTATCTCGAGAGCGGGCGCGAGGAGGGGGCGACGGTGGCGCTGGGCGGCGGCCGACCTTCGGGGGCCGAGTACGCCCGGGGGTGGTACGTGGAGCCGACGGTCTTCTCCGACGTCGACAACAAAATGAAGATCGCCCAGGAGGAGATCTTCGGCCCGGTGCTCGTGGTCATCCCCTACGACGGCGACGAGCAGGCGGTCGAGATCGCCAACGACTCCAACTACGGCCTGTGCGGGTCCGTGTGGACGTCCGACAACGACCGCGGCCTCGGTGTGGCCCGGCGCGTGAGGACCGGGACCTACATGCTCAACTCGTTCGCCCCGATGGACTTCGCCACGCCCTTCGGCGGCTTCAAGGAGTCCGGCGTGGGGCGTGAGTTCGGGCCCGAGGGCCTCGAGACCTTCCTGGAGTCGAAGTCGATCGGCCTCCCCGCCGGCTACACGCCGAAGGTGTAGGCCGGCCCGGCCGTTTTCCATCGAGCAGGCAGCAGGTCGACAGGGCTCCGGGCGGGACGGGGCGAGACGAGTGACGGGGGCGGGTCGGTCATGAGCACAGCAGAAGCCAGGCGCACGCCGGAGCGGTCGCCGGCGGCGGGCGCCACGGGGGAAGGCCCGGCGGCCGACGCCGTCGAGCAGGGGTCGGCCAAGCGGCGGGCGGGCCGCACGATCGCGGTGACCGACTGGCCCATGTGGGTGATCGGGTTCACCCTCATGATCGACGGGATCGACCAGTACATCGTCCGGGGCGACAGTGACCAGCTGAAGGCGGCGTTCCACGTGGGCGACACCGCCATCGCCGTCCTCTTCTCCGCCTTCATCCTGGTCAACGGCCTCGCCACCCTGCCCTCGGGCTACCTGGCCGATCGCTGGAACCGCACCAAGGCGATGGCCGTCACCATCGTGTGCTGGTCGGTCATCAGCGCCCTGGGCGGGCTCGTGCCCACCTCGGCCTTCCTCCTGCTGGTGGTGATCCGGGGCTCGCTCGGCTTCGGCCAGGCCATCACCGACCCCTCGGGCAGCAGCGTCATCGCCGACTTCTACGGCACCGAGAAGCGCGGCAAGGCCTTCTCCATCCAGCAGTGCCTGAACTACGTGGGCCTCGGGGTGGGCCTGGTGATCGGCGGTGCGCTCGGGCCGCTGTTCGGCGGCCAGGGCTGGCGGGTGGCCTTCTTCGTCTCCATCATCCCGGGCCTCCTGGTGGCCTGGATGTGCTGGCGGTTGCCCGAGCCGCGGCGGGGAACGGCGGACCGCGCCCACGTCACCCACAGCTCGGAGATGGAGGTCTCCGACGAGGAGCTCGCCCCGCTCTTCCCCCACGGCGTGCGCCAGTTCCTGCGCGACATGGTGTCGGGGCTCTGGCGCGACATGGGCGTCATCATGAAGATCCCGACGCTGCGCTTCGCCCTGGTCGGGGTGTCCACCGTCGGCTTCGTCGTCACGGCGGTCGGTACCTGGATGCCGAGCTTCTACCAGAACCAGCTCGGGCTCTCGCAGGGCCAGTCCACCGGCATCTTCGGGCTGCTGCTCGTCGTTGGCGGCATCCCCGGGACGGTGTGGGGCGGGTGGATCGCCGACCGCTGGGTCCACCGCTTCCTGGGCGCCCGCGTGGTGATCCCGGCCGTCTGCATGATCGTCAGCGCCTCGTTCTTCGTGCTGTCCTTCGCCCGGATCCCGCACGGGCTCATCTTCCTGCTGCAGCTCTTCGGCCTCATTGCGGCCACGGCGTCGGTGCCGGCGCTGCGGGCCGGGCTCTCCGACGCGGCGCCGGCGCATGTCCGCGGCGCCGGGTTCGCCGCCTTCAACCTGGCCTCGGTCGTGTTCGGCTCGGCGGCGGCCCCGTTGGTGACGGCGGCGGTGGCCGGGGCGTTCGGCGAGGACTACCGCACTGCCTTCCTCATCGTGATGCCCATCGCCTTCGTCGGTGCGGGGTGCCTGCTGCTGGCGCGCTCGCATATCGAAAAGGACTCGGCCAAGGTGTTCGAGGCGGTCGTCATGGCCATGGCGGCCAACCAGGCCGAGGAGGCCGCGCTGGCCGCCCACGAGGCGCCGGCGAACCAGACCGCTCAGGACGACGAGGCGGCGGGGGCGGGCGGGGGCGACGTCGGCGCCACGTAGCCCGACAGCGGCGCGTTCTTCTGCTTGGCGTCGGCGAAGGCCTGATTGGTGCCGGCCTCGACGGCGCTGTAGGCCGTGCGGTCTCCGTCCCCGTTGATCACGTCCGGCGCCCGGTCGTTGCCGGTGGCAGCGGTGACGACGGCCACGTGCACGGCCGTCCCGGCGCCGACGTCGAGGCCGTAGACGGCGACGTCGCCCGGCTGGGGGGTGTAGCCCGAGCCCACCGGGTGCCAGGTGCCGTGGCCCACCCCCCAGACGTAGAAGCTGGCCGAGTTGCCGTTGAGGTACCCGGGGGCCAGCTGGTAGTCGACGACGGCGCCGGCCTGCTTCCAGACCCAGGCGGCGAAGTCGGCGCACCACTCCTCGTCGAGGTTGTCGTTGCCGCAGTCTTCGATGCCGGCGTCCCAGTACGCGCTGAACTTGTTGCAATAGGTGTCGGGTGGGTCGGTCTGGTAGCCCACCTGGTCCTGGGCGATGGCGACGATGCGGGCGCGCAGCGGGCTGAGCCCCGGGCCCCGGGTGAGGGCGTAGGCGGCCGCGGCGGCCCCGGCCACCAGCAGGACGGCCAGGAGGGCGGCGGCGCGCCGGTG
>DATNLP010000294.1:0-3109 GCA_035602795.1 Acidimicrobiales bacterium
GCTGGAGGCGACACGCCACGCCCTGGCCTACGAAATCGACGGCGTGGTCACGAAGGTGGACGACCTGGCGCTGCACGTGGTCCTCGGGGCCACCTCGCGGGCGCCCCGCTGGGCCATCGCCTTCAAATTCCCGCCGGAGGAGCGCACAACGCGCCTGCTCGGCATCATGGTCTCCATCGGGCGCACCGGCCGGGCCACGCCCTTCGCCCGCCTGGAGCCGGTCTTCGTGGGGGGCTCGACAGTCGGCGTGGCGACGCTGCACAACCAGGACCAGGTGGCGGCCAAGGACGTACGCCCCGGCGACCTGGTCGTCGTGCGCAAGGCGGGTGACGTGATCCCCGAGGTGGTCGGGCCGGTCAAGAGCGGGCCGGGGGTGCCGGCGCGGCGCAAGGGCAAATGGAAGTTCCCGACGGCGTGCCCCGCCTGCGGCCAGCCGCTGGTGCGCCTGCCCGGTGAGAGCGACACCTACTGCACGAACATCGACTGCCCGGCCCAGCGCGTGCAGCGCATCTCGCACTACGCCTCGCGCTCGGCCATGGACATCGAGGGGCTGGGCGAGGAACGTGTGTTCCAGCTTGTGGGCGCGGGGCTCGTCGACGACGCCGCCGACCTCTACGAGCTGACCGTCGAGCAGCTGGTGGCACTCGAGCGCTTCGGCGAGGTCTCGGCGCGCAACCTGGTGGCGGCCATCGAGGCCTCGAAGTCCCAGCCGCTGAGCCGCCTGTTGGTGGCACTCGGCATCCGCCACGTCGGCCCCACGGGTGCCCGGGCGGTGGCGCGCGCCTTCGGGACGCTCGAGGCCATCGAGGCGGCGGGCGCCGAGGAGCTGGCGGCGGTGGGCGGGGTGGGCGGCGTCATCGCGGCCAGCCTGTCGGAGTTCCTCTCGGCCGGGGTCAACGAGGGTGTGATCGGGCGGCTGCGCGCCGCCGGGGTCGGCACGACGGAGCCGGGGACCGCCGGGCCGGGTTCCGGCGGGGCCGGGGCGGCGGCCGGCCCGGAGCAGACGCTGGACGGCAAGACGGTGGTGGTCACCGGCGCCGTGCCGGGCTACACCCGCGAGGGGGCCGAAGAGGCCATCATGGCGCGCGGTGGGAAATCACCGGGGAGCGTGTCCAAGAAGACGTTCGTGCTCGTCGTGGGCGACGCGCCCGGGGCGAGCAAGCTCAAGAAGGCGGAGGAATTCGCCATCCCGACCCTCGAGGCGGGATCTTTCGACTCGTTGCTCGAGACGGGCGAGCTGCCGGGTTGAACGCCTGGTGCAGGTGCGCTGCCGAACCAGGCAGCAGGTGAGAAGGCGTCCACCGGCGGTGCGTGCGGGAAAAGTAGCGTGGGGACTGCCCCGATGCCCCTGATCTCAGATTCCATCGGCCGGGTCCTAGGGAAGCGGTACCGGCTGCTCTCCGCACTGGGCACCGGCGCTTCGGCTCACGTCTTCCTGGCCGAGGACGTGTCGCTGCAGCGGCACGTCGCGGTCAAGGTGCTCCAACCGGGGCTGGCCACCGACGAATCGTTCCTCAAGCGCTTCCGGGCCGAGGCGCGCTCGGTGGCGTCGCTCAACCACCCGCACGTGCTGCGCGTCTTCGACTGGGGCGACGACGCGGACGGGCCGTATCTGGTCCTGGAGTATCTCGGCGGGGGCTCGCTGCGCGACCTGCTGGACCGGGGCGACCACCTGTCGCACTCGCAGGCGGCCTCGCTGGGGACCGAGGTGGCCCAGGGCCTGGCCTACGCGCACGCCCGGGGGCTGGTGCACCGGGACATCAAGCCGGCGAATCTGTTGTTCGACGAGGAGGGCCGGGTGCGGGTGGCCGACTTCGGCGTGGCCCGCGCCCTGGCCGAGGCGGCCTGGACCGAACCTGCCGGGGCCATGGTGGGGACGGCCCGGTACATCTCGCCCGAGGCGGCCGAGGGCAAGCCGGTCGACGGCCGGGCCGACGTCTACTCGCTGGCGCTCGTCTTGTACGAGGCGGTGACGGGGACGGTGCCCTTCGTCACCGACACGACCATGGGGACACTGGCGGCGCGCATCGGGCAACCGCTGCCGCACGATCCCGCGCTGGGGCCCTTGGACGACGTCCTGGCCCGGGCGGCCGCGCCCGAGGTCGGGGCGCGCCTGGACGCGGCGGGGCTGGCGGCGCGGTTGGGGGCGCTGGCCGCCGCGCTGCCCACGCCGGCGCCGCTGCCGCTGGTCGTCCCGCACCTCGAGGACTCGGCGCCCATCGCCGGGTTCCGCGCCCCCGGCGTGTCGGAGCTGACCGAGGACCCCGGCGGCCAGGGCCAGACGGCCATCGCGATGGGGTCGGCCAGCGCCGCCGCGGCGCCCGTCGGGACGAAGGCGGGGCCTGGCCAGATCTTCGATGCCGAGCCCAACGGCGCCGGGAAGACCGGGGCCAGCGGGCCGTTGATCGCCGGCAAGCCGAAACGAGGCGGGAGCGGGCCGGGACGGGCCCGGTGGCGGCGGAACTGGTGGATCGCGGCGGCGGTGGCGGTCGTGGTGCTGATCGCCGGCGGCCTGGCGGCCGCCTTCGCCACCAAGGCCTTCACCCCCTCGCACCCGACGCCGGCCCTGGTCGGCCTGCCGCTGACCCAGGCCCGGGCCGACGTGGCCAAGGTCCACATGTCGCTGCACCTGGCGGCGCCGGTGAAGTCGATCACCGTGGGGGCGGGGAGCGTGGTGTCCCAGAGCCCCAAGTCGGGTGTGTCGCAGAAGCAGGGCTCCACCATCACGGTGGCGGTGTCGGACGGGCCGCCCAACGTCACCGTCCCCTCGCTGGCCAACATGACGTGTGCGCAGGCGGCGGCGGCGCTGCAGAACCTGCACTTCAAGTCGGTGTGCGCGCCGGGCGCCTACAACGACGGTATTACGGCCGGCGTGCTCGACATTTGGACGATCGGCTCGACGCAGAACCCGACCCAGGCGCCCTACGGTTCCACCATCACCCTCGTGCCCTCGCTCGGTCACTCGCCGGCGACGGTGCCCAGCATCCCGACGACGTACACGTTCGCCCAGGCGCAGGCGGCGCTGCAGGCGGTGGGGCTGACGGCGACGCAGGCCAACACGTCCTCGACGACGGTGGCCCAGGGGAATGTGATCTCGACGACGCCGGGC